>CAYPAZ010000295.1:0-3172 GCA_964408835.1 uncultured Anaerolineaceae bacterium | reverse complement strand
ACGGGGAGCGCGTGCCCGGCTACCCCGCCGAACCGCGCCACCGCCACCCCCGTGTTCCCCGTCGATGCCTCCACGATGCGTTGGCCCGGCGCCAGCCGCCCGTCTGCCCTCGCACGCTCGAGGATCCGGGCCACGATGCGGTCCTTGACGGAACCGGTCGGGTTCCCGCCCTCCAGCTTTGCGAAGAACCGCACCCCCGGCCGAGCCCCCAGCGATTTCAGCTCTACGAGCGGCGAACGGCCGACGAGCCCGGAAACGGAGCGGGTTAGCACGGGTCCATTGTGCGGTTACGCCTGGAGTTGGCCCAGCCCGGCCCCCGCGGCGGTTAGTGGCACGACTCCGAGCTGATGCTGCAGGGCTCGGTCGGCTCGTTCGGGTCGATGCGGTCGCGGCAGCGCTCCGAGGGGATGCATGCCTCGTCCCGCACCATTGGCAGCTGCGTCGCCGCTACCTCCTCGTGGGTCTCCGGCCCGAAGCTGATCAGCACGCGGTCCAGGTCGCCGATGTCGCTTGCCCGGATCGTGTCCACCCGCACGCCGTTCACGTAGAACTTCAGCGTCTCGGTATCCGAATTCTCCAGCCTCGTCCCGTCGGGCAAAGTCAGGCTCGTGTCCCGCAGGTCGAACCCAAGCGAGTTGAAGAACTCCGCCCAGGTGCTCTGCTCGTAATGCACATGGACCACGTTCGGCCGGTAGGAGTGGATGTGGGAGTACGGGGTTAGCTCGCGGTCGTCCGTGGAGAAGAACTGCTCCTGGTCGAAGTCGAACTCCGCCCCTCGGATCACCAGCATGAAGTCGGCGTGCCAGTGCACGCGCTGCCGCAGCGAGTCTCCCGGGATGGAGCCATGCGCCGTCCCATCGTTGTTGTCCCCCCGCACCACCATGATGACGCCCATGGCTACCAGTGCCGCGGCCAGGATGAAGAGCGCCGGGACCCAGATGAACGGCCCGATGTACCCGTCCCAGCGGCTCTGCGTCTCCTCGCTCATTCCGGTGTCGCTGTGGCTTCCGGCGTGGCCCCTTCAGTTGGGGTAGTGGTCCCGCCCGTGACGTTCTCGTAGATGGCGTCGAGAACCGTCCGCCAGTTCGCCATGGAGCCAGGGTCGTTCCCGAGCGCCTGCCCGTTCACGGCGAACGAAGGCGTCCCCGTGAGCCCCAGCGACCCTGCTTCCAGTTCAGTGTCCTGCACGTAGTTCAGCGCGCGGCTGCTGATGATGCAGGAGTCGTACTCCTCAAGGTCCATGCCCACATCGCCGGCAAGGTCCCGGAGTGTCCGGTCGCTGAAGCGTCCGTTGTTGTTGCGGCCATCAGAGTCCTTGGCGCGGATGATGTACAGCTCATCGTGGTACGGCCAGAACCTGTCCTGCTCCGATGCACAGTACGAAGCCAGCGCCGCCGCAGTCGATTCGGGGCCCAGTACCGGCAGGAACTTGTACTCCATCTGGAGCTTGCCGGTCCTTACGTACTCCTCCACAAGGGGGGACTTGTCCTCCGCGGTGAACGCGACGCAGAACGCGCACTGGAAGTCCTCGTACATCGCCAGCTTGATCGGCGCGTCGTCGCTCCCCAGCTTCAGGCCGGACTGCTCGATGTCGGCCGGCGTCCTGCCGTCCTCGAGCGCCCGCACCAGGTCATTCGATCCGCCCCCCGTCATCGCCGCAACGGTCACGAGCACGGCTGCCAGCGCGATCACCACAACCACCACTCCGAAGACGAACGAGCGTGAGAAGGTCCCGCTGCCGGAGCGCTTCGGTCGAGTTGGGCCCGGCCGGGACCCGCGGGTGGAACGTTGACTGCGTGCCTGGCGAGACTGCTCGCGGCGTGCCTGGCGATTCGACATGGAGGCGTTGATTCCTGTTTGTTGTGCTGTGTGGGCGCTGCGCGCGCACGTCGAGCGTAGCATCGGCCACCCCTAAGGGCAGTAAAGATGCTCCGGGCCCGGCGCCAGCCTCGCCTTAGCCGCCGGCCCCGTCTCCTTCAGACTCCAGGCATGGGTCTCCTCCGTCTGTACCAGGCGAACGCCTTCAACGGACTGGTCAGCGCAGTCATCGCTTACCCGGGCGAGGTGTTCACGGTCATGTTTCCCCGCCAGTCGGGCAAGAACGAAGTGCTCGCCACCATCGCCGCGAGCCTGCTCCTCGGCCGCGCCGAGACCGGCGGCGCGATCGTGGTCTGTGCTCCCACCCGGACACCCCAGGCGAACATCAGCTTCGAACGCGTGCTCACCAACCTCAGGGAACACCTCCCCCCGGGTTCTGTCCGACCCCGCGCCCTCAACGACCACACCATCGGCGTCGGCCGCGCACGGGTCACCTTCCTCTCCGCCTCGCCCGCGGCCCATGTCGCCGGGCACACCGCGTCGATCGCCCTCATGGCCGATGAGGCCCAGGATATCGACGCGGAGTGGTTCGACCGCCAGTTCCGCCCCATGGCCGCCTCCACGGGCGCCCCCACTCTCATGTTCGGCACCGCCTGGGACGGCCATTCCCTTCTCGAGCGGAGCGCCGCCCGCAACCGCCAACTCGACCGCCACTCGCCCATGAAGCGCCACTTCGATGTCTCATGGGAGGAAGTCGGCGAGTCCAACCGGTCCTATCTCTCCTACGTCCTCGGCGAGCGCGCACGGCTCGGCCCTCGCCACCCGCTGTTCCTCACCCAGTACGAACTCGTCCCCGCGCGCGGGGCAGGCAGGCTCCTGAGCGAGGCCAACCTCCAGAACCTTCACGGCTCCCATCCCCGCCGCCATGGCCCCGCTCCCGGCGACCGCTACGTCGGTGGACTCGATATCGGGGGCGAAGGCGCCGCCGCGGATGCCTCGGTTGCCGTCATCGCCCGGCTCGCCCCATCCGGCGTGACCGAGGTGGTCGACATCCGCGTCTGGGCCTCCGCTCGCTTCGCCGCCCTGCGTACTGAGGTCGTGGACCTGGCCCGGGCGTGGCGTCTGGAGCGGCTGGTCGTCGATGCTACCGGCCTCGGCGGCCCCATCGCCTCGGACCTCGAAATGGCTCTCGGCGACCGCGTCGAGGCGCTGAAAGTCACGTCCGAGGTGAAGTCGGAGCTCGGGTATAACCTTATCGCCGCCGCCAACACCGGCGCACTCACGATCTTCGCGGATGACGCCTCCGCGGAGTGCGCCACGCTCTGGGATGAGCTGCGCATCTGCCGCGCGAGCC
>CAYPAZ010000294.1:2923-3182 GCA_964408835.1 uncultured Anaerolineaceae bacterium | reverse complement strand
GGAACGCCGCGACCGTCCCGGGCAGGCTATGCAACCGCTCGGGGTCGGGGTCAGCGACCGCGGCGAGCTGGAGCGCGGGCACCTGGCCGAACGCGGGGAGATAGAGGCGTTGGAAGGCCCGGCCGGCCCCGGCGACGCACACCCTGGGTGCCGTCACTCCGCCTCCGCGGCGAGGGCTTCGCGGAGCAACTCGAGCGACCGCTGAGCAATCTGAAGCATGACTTCCGAGCGAGACCCGGGGAACCGATGTTCCTCCGCG
>CAYPAZ010000294.1:0-2913 GCA_964408835.1 uncultured Anaerolineaceae bacterium | reverse complement strand
GCAGGCGTGGCAACCGCGATCACCACCGACCCGGCGGGCTTCGGCGAGCGGCGGCTGGCCTGAGGTCCGGCGATGCCGCTTTCGGCGACTGCGTACCCCACTCCGCAGAGGTTTCGCGCCGCCTCGGCCATTGCGGTCACCGCCTCTTTGCTCACTGCGCCGTGTTCGCGGAGGACCTCGCGGTCGAGGCCGAGGGAGTCCAGCTTCGCGGGGCCGGAGTAGGCGACGATGCCGCGGTCGAACCAGCTTGAGGCACCGGGGACGCTCAGGAGGCGGGCGCTGATGAGGCCTCCGGCGGTGGTCTCGGCGACCGCGACGCGGGCGTCGCGGGCGATGAGAAGGGCGCCGATCTCGGCGGCGAGGTCGTCGGATTCCAGGGGGAGGGTGGCCATGGGCGTACTCTACGGTCGGCGGACGAATCGAGCACCGGATGGCACCGGTCTGCTACGGTTGCGGTGTGTCCGGCGAGTTCGGGTTCGAGGAAGCTGAGAAGCTGCTGCTTGAGGCGGAGTTCGAGGAAACGCGCCAGCTGTGGTACTCGTCCAACTACGTGTTTCTCGGGCAGATGTGCGCGGCCGGCAACCAGCAGTTCGCCGCGGTCTACAAGCCCCGGCGGGGCGAGGCGCCGCTCTGGGACTTCCCAGATGGCACGCTGTACCAGCGCGAAGTGGCCGCGTACCGGCTTTCACGGTTGCTTGGCTGGCCGTTCGTGCCGCCGACGGTGATCCGGGACGGGCCGTATGGGGTTGGGGCGGTGCAGGTCTTCATCCGCCACGAGGAGCAATCCAGCTTCTTCGACCAGCGTGAGCAAGACGACCTGCTGCCGCAGCTGAAGCGGATGGCGGCCTTCGACTTCGTGGCGAACAACGCGGATCGTAAGGGCGGGCACTGCCTGTTGGACGCGGAGCGGCGGGTGTGGGGCATCGACCACGGGCTGTGCTTCCACAGCCAGTACAAGCTGCGGACGGTGATGTGGGACTGGGCGGGGGAGGAGGTGGATGCGGAGGTCCTTGCGGGCATCGAGGAGGCAGGGCTAGCGATCGCGGCGGAGGCAACGGAGGCTGAGCCGCTGCTTGGGCTGCTCTCCGAGCTTGAGGTCGCGGCGATGCTGGGGCGGATCGAGCGATTGCTGACGACGCGGCGATATCCGCAGCCGGGGCCGCACCGTAGCCACCCCTGGCCGTTGGTGTAACCGGCGGTCGTCAGTTTTCAGCCGGGAGTCGTTAGAATCCGGTGCGGGAGGCGAGGCATGAGTTCAAAGGTTGTGATCGGGAACGTCGAGATCCAGCCGGTGCTGGATACGAACCTGCTGGGGGACCCGAACACGTTCCTGCCGAAGTCGGCCGGGCGGTTCGCGGCGGAGTACCCGGAGCTGGTGGACGAGCGGCAGCTGATCACCATGTCGATCACGTGCTATCTGCTGCGTTCGGAGGGGAAGACGATCCTGGTGGACACGGGGCTGGGGAACCGGCGGCGGCCGCGGTTCCCGGTGGGGAGGCTGGACGAGAACCTGGCGGCGCTGGGGGTGACGCCAGAGGAGGTCGACATCATCGTGCACACGCACCTGCACATCGACCACGTCGGCTGGAACACGGTGGAGGGAGAGGATGGCTCGAAGCACATCTTCTTTCCGCGGGCCGAGTACTACATCCAGCAGACGGAGTGGGACTTCTGGATGACGCCGAAGTGGCTGGCGGAGCCGGGGTACGAGTGCCTCGGGGAGTGCGTTGAGCCGCTGACGGAAACGGGGCGGATCCGGTTCATGGATGGGGACGCGGCGATCACGGGGGACCTCACGTTCGTGGCGGCGCCGGGGCACACCCCGGGACATGTGGGGATTGGCATCTACAGCGCCGGGGAGCGGGCGTTGCTGATCGGCGACGCGAGCCACCACCCGGTGCAGCTGGACCACCCGGACTGGGGGGCGGTGGCGGACGTGAATCCGGATCAGGCCGTGGAGACGAGGACGCGGCTATTCGAGGAAGCGATAGCAGACGGGCGGATTGTGGTTGCGGGGCACTGGCCGCACCCGGGGATCGGGAGGATCGTGCGGCTGGAGGGGAAGCGGGTGTTCCAGGCGTTGTAGGGGCGGGTGGCGGGTTACGGGTTACGGGTTACGGGTTACGAGTGACGATAGCGGCTCGGGGGATTGACCGGGTTGGAGGATTAGTGTTACATGTGTCCCTATGTCCCAAGGGACAGAAGGGGCGTGCCATGACTGAGACAGGACAGGCTATCGAGCGGGTGCAGCTTGGGATCCGGATGGAGAAGCGGATGGTGAAGGTGTTGAAGGGTCTCGCGGAGTTCAACGGCGAGACGCTGGGGCAGCTTATGGAGAAGATCGTGCTGCATTCGTTCGAGCCGATGCCGGGGGAGGAGGGGGAGTGGTCGGCGAGCCCGCACGGGAAGAAGGCGCTGGCGGCGGTTGCGGACCTGAAGCGGATCTACGGGATGGAGTTCGACATGCACGCATCGCGGAACTTCCCGGCGGAGGAGTAGCGAGAGGGCGTCGGTCTCTGGTCTCTGGTCTCTGGTCTCTGGTCTCTGGTCGCCGGGCGTTGGTCGCTGGCCGTTCGGGTCAGTCGTGTGAGCTAGCCGGTCCCGTCGAAAACAGTCCGACGATAGGAGCGCCTCCGTGACGGTCGAAGGTTGTGGAGCTTAGCGTCGGTCACCTACTGCCGTTGGGAGCCGATTCGTCGCGCCCTCAGTGGCCTCATGGCGGGGCGGGGGTACTCTGGAAGGGTGGACGAGGCACTCATCGAGGTTGTGCGGCAGTTTGGCATCGAGCCTGTGGCGATGCGGCGGTTCCCCGCGGGGCGCCAGAACGAGCACTGGCGCGTGGGGACGGTGCAGGGGCAGCTCGTGCTCCGGCGGTACTCCGCGGCGCGGCGGGAAGGGGCTATCGCCACGGAG
>CAYPAZ010000293.1:0-3186 GCA_964408835.1 uncultured Anaerolineaceae bacterium | reverse complement strand
AAGTCCAACACACAAAGCTGGATGACTACGAGGTGGGCTTTCTCGACGTTCACCGGTGGTGGGGCCTGGAGGCCATGCTCGCGGCCGAGGACCGGATGGTGCCCGGGGAGTTTGCAGCGCTCTTGCCAGACCTGCTGGCCGGCCGCTACCCGGCGACGCCGATTACCGTCGGGATCTAGGGACCACCTCAGCTCGGACACCAGAAAGGCCGGCCCCGAAAGCCGGCCTTCTGGTCTGGTGCCGAAGTTTCGCGGTCAGACGACCTGGAGCTCCTTGAGCTTGGCGTCGGGGACGACCCCCTGCTCCCAGCCGCGGACCCGGTAGTACTCATCGAGCATCTTGTCGAGCTCGCAGACGTGGCCCTGCGAGCCCTTGGACTGCGAAGGCTCGTCCGTGAAGCGCTTCGGGAGGTAGTCGGAGCCCTCGCGGAAGCCCGCGAGGTTGTTGTAGTGCCGCTCCAGGTTGTAGATGCGCTCGCCGGTGGTCAGCACATCCTCGACCGTGAAGGACTCGAGTCCCGTCATCACCCGGTACTGCTCGGCGTACTCCTCGGGGCCCTCGGCGAAAGCGCTGAACTTGCACAGGTCGAGGCTGTCGGAGAACGCGTGGAGGTCCTGCAGCAGTTTGAGGAGCTCGCCCTTCCCTTCCCAATCGAGCGGGTCGGTCTTAAGGCCGATGACGCCGAGCTCGCTCGCCGGGCTGTAGCCCCGCAGGTGACAAGCGCCGCGGTTGGAGGTGGCATAACCCAGTCCCATGCCCTTGAGGCCGCGCGGGTCGTACGCCGGTGTGGCCTGGCCCTTGACGGTCATCGCGAGCTCGGGGTGGCCGATGGACTTCGTGAACGCGTCGATGCCGTCGGCGAGACGGGCGCCCGAACCCTCGCGGAACGCGATCTGACGCATGTACTCAACCATGGCGTGCCTGTCGCCCCACTGAAGCCCCTCGCCGGCCGGGATGTACTCCCGCTGCGTGGCTTCCATCACGGACGAGAGGCACTGGCCGATCTCGATGGCGTCGTATCCCCAATCGTTGGCCCGGTCGATCATGAACGCGACGGACTCGATGTCGTCGTTTCCGCAGTTGGCCCCGAGCGACCAGGCGGGTTCGTACTCCACAGACTCCATCTTCACCTTGAAGGGGCCGTCCGTGATTTCGACCTCCTTCTTGCAGGCTACGGGGCAGGCGTGGCAGGTCGGGTCGTGGATGAGGTAGTGCTCTTTGACGTACTCGCCGCCGAGTTCCTCGGCGTTCTCGAACGAGGTCGCCTGGCTGTTGCGTCCCCCGAGCGCACCGATGGTGTTCACGGGGTTCATCAGCATGTTCGTGCCGTAGACGGAGAGGCCGCCCTTCTTCGGGGAGGTGATCGTGGACTCATCCATGATCTTGGCGAGAGCGGTGGAGTGCGCGGCACGCCACGCGTCGCGGTCGGCGGCCCGGGGGTACTTGCGGCCCGACTTCACGACCACTGCTTTGAGGTTCTTCGAACCGCCGACGGCCCCGGTGCCCCCGCGGCCGGCGGCGCGGTCATGCTCGTTCAGCCAGGCGGCAAACCGGACCTGGTTCTCCCCGGCGGGACCGATCGCCGTAACGCTGAGGTCGTTCTCGCCGTAGCGCTCTTTGAGCATGGCGATGGTCTCATGGATGCCCTTGCCCCAGAGATCCGACGCGTCACGGAGTTCGACGGTGTCGTCGGCAACGTAGGCATACACCGGCTTCGCGGACTTGCCGGTGAAGATGATGCCATCGAACCCCGCCCAGCGAAGGCGCGCGGCGCTCCAGCCACCCTGGTGGCTATCGGTCACAGTGCCGGTGAGGGGACTCTTGGTGACGAGCGCGAGGCGGCCACTCATGCTGGCCTCGGTGCCGGTGAGGGGCCCGTTCATGAAGCAGAGCGGGTTCTCAGGACTCAGGGCATCGATGGTGGGACCCGCTTCGTATACATACCTGACCCCGAGGCCCCGGGCGCCGATGTACTTCCGCGCCCACTCTTCCGGGATGGGCCGGTAGTCCGTCGAACCGGAGGAAAGGTCGACATGAGCGACGCGGTTGGCATATCCGCCGAGCATGGTGGGTTCTCCTTCACACGTTTGTCTGCTCTGGCCGCGTAGCCTACTCCATCCCGCGGAAGATTTGTCTTCCACCTGCATCCGGGGCGGAGACCAGGCGAGCGGGGTTTCCGGTTGGGCACAAACGTTGGCAGGATGGGGGTATGGCGCAGCACCTCACCGGAAAACTGCTGGTGGCGACACCGGGCCTGTCGGATCCGAATTTCCATCGGACCGTGCTCTTCATAGGGCTCCACGATGAGGGCGGCGCGTTCGGCCTGGTGTTGAACCGCCCGGCGGTGGCCGAGTTGAAGGAACACCTCCCGGAGTGGGAAGCCGCAGCCTCGCCCCCGGCCCTCGTGTTCCGTGGGGGACCTGTCGAGCCGTCGAGCATCATGGCGTTGGCACTGGGCGCGGCGGAAGACGACCCTGGATGGCGGCCGCTCACCGGCGGCTATGGACTGGTGGACCTCGGCGATCATCAGCGGGCACGCTCGCGCCGGTGGCGGGAACTGCGCTTCTTCAGCGGCTACGCAGGTTGGGGAGCGGGACAGTTGGACGCAGAAATGGAAGCGGGCGCGTGGTGGGTGGCGGACGTGATGGACGGGGATGTGTTCACGGATGACCCCGATGGGCTTTGGAGGCGCGTGGTGCAGCGAAATCCATCGACCCGGATGTATGGCCATGCGCCACTGGACCCCCGCGCGAACTGAGGCTTACGCACAGGCGCCCCAGCGGACCCAGGGGCCCTGAGGGTGGCACCGGGATGGGCGGGGCGCCGACTTGAGTCGGGGTATAGTAGGCGGCGCGGGGCCTGAGGCCCGGACGAGGAGCCTTCGAATGGCGATCCGCATCCTGATCGCGGACGACCATGGCGTGGTGAGGCAGGGGCTTCGGATGTACCTGGGGCTGAACTCCGAATTCGAGGTCGTGGGCGAGGCGAGGAACGGGGCTGAAGCTGTCCAGCTCGCGGCGGACCTCCGTCCGGACCTCGTGATCATGGATCTGTCGATGCCCGTGATGGACGGGATCGCCGCGACCCGCGCGCTATCCGAGGCTGCCCCGGGGTCGCGAGTGCTGGCCCTGACCAGCGCCGCAGAGGCGGAATCGGTACTCGCGGTCCTGAGCGCAGGCGCTACGG
>CAYPAZ010000292.1:0-3199 GCA_964408835.1 uncultured Anaerolineaceae bacterium | reverse complement strand
CACTGGTCGAGCAATACGCCTCCATGGTGGCCGCCGAGGTCGGCGCGCGCACCCCGGCCCACATCCCCACCGGCTGGTGCTCCTGGTACTACTTCTACAATCGCGTCACCGAGACCGACATCCGCCAGAACATCCACGCGATGCGCGCCACCGGACACCCCGCCGAGTACGTCCAGATCGATGACGGCTTCCAGTCCCACACCGGCGACTGGCTCACCCCCAACGAGAAGTTCCCTTCCGGGATGCAGGCGCTCGCCACCGAAATCCGTGAAGCTGGCTACAAGCCCGGCTTGTGGCTTGCCCCGTTCGTCCTTCACGAAGATTCCACAGCCCTCCGCGAACACCCCGAAATGGTGCTCCACACCCACGAAGGCGAAGTCGTGTTCGTCCAGACCTGGCTCGGCCGTTGCGCGGTCCTAGACGCTTCACACCCCGGGGCCGAGGAGTGGCTCCGCCATGTCACCCGAACGGTCGTCGACGATTGGGGTTACGAATACCTGAAGCTGGACGCCCTCTCCTTCGCCGCCCGCTCCTCTGCCCAGGTGCGCTACCACACCCCCGGCACCACCGGCCCGGCGAACATCCGCCGCGGCCTCGAGCTAATCCGCGAAGCTGCCGGCGAATCCACATTCATCCTCGGCTGCACCTGCCACTTCGGCCCCGCCATCGGCCTCGTCGATGCCATGCGCGTTGGGCCCGACGTCAGGGAACTCTGGGCCGATGGCCCCAACCCCTCGGTCCGCCACGCCATGCGCCTCACCCTCCAGCGCAACTGGATGCACAATCGCTGGTGGGCCAACGACCCCGACTGCCTCATCGTCCGGGACACCGATACCCACCTCACCGAAGCCGAAGTCCGCTTCCTCGCCACGGGTATCGCGCTGTCCGGGGGCATGGTCGTTGCCAGCGATGATCTCCCGCGCCTCCCCCCCGACCGCCAGGCCCTCGCACTCGCTCTCTTCCCCCCCGCCGGAATCGCCGCTCGCCCCGTCGACCCAGCCGAAGGTCCGGTAGCGTCCGCCTGGCGAGCTCGCCTCGGTGAGGGCCGCTCCCTCGTCGGTATCCTCAACTGGTCCGACGAGCCCACCTGGGTCACCCCACCCGCCTACCTCGAACCCGGCGAAGTCGCGTTCGATATCTTCAATGGCAAGCTCCTCCAGGGAGGCGACCTCCTCCTCCGCCCCCACGAGGGCTCGCTGTGGCAGGTCACCGAACCCGGCCCCACGCCCCGCGTCGTCGGCGATACCGGCCACATCGACTACCACGGGCTCTACCGGCGCCAGGTCAGCGGCCAAATCCACGTCCGCAACGACACCACCCGCCCCCGCACCACCGCCATCGAATCCCGCGGCCGCATCTTCCCGGAAGACCTCCCCCCCGGCGAACTCCGCCGCTATGCCTGAGAAGATGTGTTGCACAGATTCTGTGTAACTGTGCTACGCTCGTGCTGTGAAGAACATTACCGTTACGGTTCCCGACGAAGTCTATCGCCGTGCCCGCATTCGTGCCGCGGAGCAAGGCTCCTCAGTGAGTGCGCTTGTCCGCGAGTTCCTCGCCAGCCTTTCGGAGCCCGACTCCGAGTTCGCGCGCCTCGAGCAGCTCCAGCATCACGTGCAGGCCGAAATCGTAGAGTTCAAGGGTGGCGACCGGCTGCCTCGTGACCTGGTGCACGATCGTGCGCTTCGTTGACACCAACGTGCTGCTGTACGCGGTCTCGGCGGACCCCGAGGAGCGGCACAAGCACCAGGTCGCGAACGAGATACTCCGCCAGCGCGATCTGGCACTCTCCGCTCAGGTGCTCCAGGAGTTCTATGTCCAGGCCACACGCCAGACTCGCGACGCGCCACTGAGCCATCGCCAGGCCGCGGACCTGCTCGCGGCGTTCCAGCGGTTTCCCGTGCAGCCCACCACCGTGAGCCTCATACATGCTGCACTCGACACGCGCAGCCGCTTCGGCTTGTCCTATTGGGATGCCGCGATCATCGAGGCCGCCCGGCTTCTGGGCTGCGCCGAGGTGCTATCGGAGGATTTGAGCCACGGGCAGGATTACGATGGCCTCGTTGTTGTGAATCCGTTCAGATAGGCCGCCGCCGTATTCCTGACCCCCTGCCCTGAGACTCCCACCATGGTCGTTCTACCCCCACCCCACGTCCTCGAAGCCTTCCGTGCCACGCAACCCACCGAGCGTCTCCCCGGCGGCCAGGGCGAAGCCTTCGCCGCCGGAGATGTCGTCCTCAAGCCCGCATCCCGCGAAGCTGAAGCCTCATGGGTCGCCGGCCTCTTCTCCACGCTCGAAGGGCCCGGCTTCCGCGTCCCTCGGCCCATCCGCGCCCGCGATGGCGCCTGGGTCCATGACGGCTGGACCGCCTGGGACCGCATCGACGCCCGGCCTGCCCGCCCCAATGGTGGTCGCTGGCCCGAAACGCTCGCAGCCTGTGAGGCTTTCCATCGCGCTCTCGCCACCATCCCGCGCCCGGCGTTCCTCGATGCCCGCACTGACCCCTGGTCCGTGGCCGACCGCATCACCTGGGACGAACAGCAACCGCCTCCCCTCCGCGAAGTTGCGGAAGCCTACGCCCGCCTGCGCTCAGCCTTCCGCCCACTCCAGCTCCCGTCCCAACTCGTCCACGGCGACTTCACCGCCAACGTTCTGTTCGCAGCGGACCAGCCCCCATGTGTCATCGACTTCAGCCCCTACTGGCGTCCCGCCGCCTTCGCCACCGCCGTAATCGTCGTCGACGCCCTCACCTGGGGCGGAGCCGACGCTTCCATCCTCGACCTCGTACCCCAAATCCCCCACATCCACCAGCTTCTCCTCCGCGCCGAACTCCGCCGCCTCCTCGAAGTCGAACTCCACGACCAGGCCAGCGACCGCCTCCGCCCCGGCGAGGTCGCCGCCCACCTCCCCACGATCGACCTCCTCCTCCACGCCGCCCGAGACCATGAATCCGCCACGCTCCGAACCTGCCCCCGCTGCTCCACCCCCTTCCCCATCGGCCACATCTGCCCCACCTGCTACGACTCGAGCCCCTGACCACCCCGACACTCCGGCACTCCGCCACCCGCTACTCTTCCCCGGGCCACCAGCGGTAAACCCGCAGGTCAAGGTGTTCCTCGCGGTCGAACACCACTCCCTCATGTTCCAGCAATGCCCGTTGCAGGTCCGCGTTCGCCCCCCGCCCGCGCAGGCTGATCCCAC
>CAYPAZ010000291.1:0-3265 GCA_964408835.1 uncultured Anaerolineaceae bacterium | reverse complement strand
CGACGAAATCATCGAAGGCGAAACGCCCACCGAGACTCCGACGGAGGAGACCGAGGGCGAAATCATCGGGTCCACGCCTGGAGCGCCGAAGGCCGGTACCGGCCAGCTGGCCCCCGGCAGCAACTCGACCCTCATGCTCAGCATCCTGCTCGTGCTCGCCGGCCTCGCGGCCGTCAGCGGCGGGATGATCGTCCTGGCGACGGGAGGAAGCCGAAGGCAGTAACCGCCCGGTAATTGCTCCTCGCCTCTTTCAGAAGCGGCGGGCCGCCAAACCCCGATCTCGAAGGCCCGGGGTTGAGCGGCCCGCCGCTCCCTATTGTCCTCAGCGCGAGGGGACTTCGAAGCTGTAGGCGACGACCTCTTCGCCCCGCCAGTTCCTCCCCGACCACGTGACGCGGATGGCCTCGCCGCGGTCTTCAACGATCATGAGGGCGAACTGGCCCCCGCCGGGGTAGGCCCCTTCGCTATAGGGGCCGCCCTTCACGGACCCGCGGCGGTCGAGGGCGGCGGCGTGGAGGACGGGGATGGGGGCGCCGCCTGCGGACGCGTAGTCGCTGTTGCTCCCGTCGTCGATCGCCAACATGTGGGCGTCGCCGCTGACGATGACGAGTCCTCCAATCCCGTTCGCGGCGATGAAGTCGGCGATTTCGCTTCGCTCCGTGGCGTAGCCGGCCCAGTGATCGGCTCCGGCGGAGGGCTCGCCAATCCAGGGGACGGAGCTGACCCACACGATGAGCGGATACTCGCCGTTTGCACCGAGCAGTTGCTGCTTGAACCAGGCCTTCTGCTCCTCGCCGAGCATGGTCTTCGCGGGGCCATCGGGCTCGGAACGAGGGAAGCGGTGGGAGCGGGTATCG
This sequence comes from uncultured Anaerolineaceae bacterium, assembly GCA_964408835.1. GTDB lineage: Bacteria > Chloroflexota > Dehalococcoidia > Tepidiformales > Tepidiformaceae > CAYPAZ01. The sequence continues at coordinate 2,408 of CAYPAZ010000291.1, read as the reverse complement.
GTCATGATGAATCGCACCCTGCCGATGCTCCACGCCTGGTAGATCGGTCCCTCCGGGCCGGTTTCGAGGGGATAGTGCGGCACGTAGTCGCGGTAGACGCGGTGGGCGGCGGGGGCGGCGGTCGCTCCGCTGTCGGAGTTGTCGCCGCCGAAGTCGTGATCGTCCCAGACGTAGGCGAGGGGGGTTCGGAGATAGAGTGCTTGCTGGGCGGGGGAGCGCAGGTTCCGTGCGATTGCTTCGCGGAACGCGGCGGGAGTATCCGTCTTGATGTCCTCGTAGTGGAAGTCGCCGGTGAGGATGAAAAGGAGCGGGTCGGCCTCGCGGATGAGGTCGAAGACCCGGCCGTTCGAGCCGGTCTCCTGGCAGGCGCCGATGGCGACCGTGAACGACGCCGCACCCTCAGGAAACGTGCGGACCCGGCCCGCGCGGCCAGCTTCGATGGCATTCCCGGCGAGGAATGTGTACCAGTAGAGGGTATCGGGCTCGAGTCCCTCGACGGTGAAGGTGACGATACTGGAATCGGGGTCGGTGGGGGCTGTGGGCTGGAATTCCAGGGCGTCGGTGAGCGACGGGTCCGGGGAGACCAGCAGGGAGGGAGGCTCACCCGGGGAGGCGGGGAGCACCTTGACCACGAACCCGCTCGAGGTGACGCCGCCGGCCCAGGTGAACTCGACGAGGTCAACGGGGAGGGCGGGGGTGGCCGAGGCGGGGTGGCTGGGTCCGTAGTAGAGGTCGTAGAGCCGCGTGCCGGCCCATGTGGCGGAGCCGACCGCGACGACGGTCGCGGCGACCACCGCGAGGGCGCCCGCGAGACGGTCGTCGCGCCGGCGCAGAACGAACGCCACGGCGAGAGCAAGCAGGGCCAGGGCGGCGATGGGCAACAACAGCATGGGTGTGGTCGGGCCGGCTCCCTCGGGGTCGCGGTAGGCCCATCGTCTCACGGATGCGGGCCGGTTGGGGTTGACGCGGACCGGAGCCTTGCTATATTAAACCACTCGGTTAAGTACCCGTGGGAGTCAGCATACGTGGCCACGGACCAGCTCAGCAGCACATTCTCGGCGCTGGCCGACCCGACGCGGCGGGCGATCCTGGCGCGGCTGGCAGAGGGTGAGGCTTCGGTGCTAGAACTCGCCGAGCCGTTCGCGATGAGTCTGCCGGCGGTATCGAAGCACCTGAAGGTGCTGGAGCGGGCGGGCCTGATCGAACGCAGGCGACGGGCGCAGTGGCGTCTCTGCATGTTGCGGGCGGAGCCGCTGCGGCAGGTGACCGAGTGGACGGCCCGCTACCGGCAGTTCTGGGATGAGAGCTTCAATCGGCTCGACGAGTATCTCGCGACGATGACAGAGGAGGCATCCGGTGGCTGATGCGACAACGCTGGTGGCTGAGCCGGGGGGACGGACCATCGTGGTGGTGCGGACTTTCGGAGCGCCGCGGGAGGCGGTGTTCGAAGCCTGGACGAAGCCGGAGCACGTGAGCCGGTGGCTGGGCAGACGCGGCGACGTGATGACGGTGTGCGAGGTGGACCTGCGCGTTGGGGGCCGATGGCGCTATGTCTGGCAGCTACTAGAGGGCGGCGTGATGGGCATGGGCGGGGAATATCTCGAGGTCGAACCACCAGCCCGGCTGGTATCCAGCGAGGTATTCGAGGGGGAGGACTTCGAGGTAATGGGCGGAGGGACAGTGAACACGGTTGTGTTCGAGGACGTGGAAGGAGGGACGAGGGTGACGGTGACATCGGAGTACGAATCGACGGAGGCGCGCGATGGTGCGCTGGCGACGGGGATGGAGGGCGGAATGAATGAAGGCTTTGAGCGGCTCGCGGAGCTGCTGGCAAATCTGACCACGCGGAAGGAGGCGTGACATGGCTGAAGTACAGAAGATCCGGACGTTCCTGTGGTACGACGGCGATGCCGAGGAGGCGGCGAACTTCTACGTTTCGCTGTTCGAAGACTCGGAGGTGCTCGATGTGGCGCGGTATGACGACGGGGCGGGCGGGGAGAAGGTGAGCATCGTCAACTTCCGGCTGGCGGGGCAGGAGTTCATGGCGCTGAACGGCGGGCCGCAGTTCAAGTTCACAGAGGCCGTGTCGCTCTTCGTGAACTGCGACTCGCAGGAGGAGGTTGACCGGCTCTGGGGCGCCCTGACCGCTAACGGCGGAGAGGAGTCGATGTGCGGCTGGTTGAAGGACCGCTACGGGCTCTCGTGGCAAATCGTGCCGGTGGAACTGATGGCGCTGATGGGGGATCCGAACCCGGCTAAAGCGCAGGCGGTGACCCAGGCGATGCTGCAGATGCGGAAGATCGAGGTCCCGAAGCTACGAGAGGCGCACTCGGCGGCGTAGGCCCTCGAGCGGGACATCGAGCCGGGCCTGTCAGGCTCCGGGCTGCGCGGGTTCGCGAGCGGCGCCG
>CAYPAZ010000290.1:0-3278 GCA_964408835.1 uncultured Anaerolineaceae bacterium | reverse complement strand
CGTGGTTCAACCAGACGCTCGTCGGCACCGTCCCCTAGGCGCACCGAGCCGTTCAGAGATGGATAAAGAAAGTGCCCCGCCGGATGGCGGGGCACTTTCTTTGGGGGGATAGCAGCCGGGGGTCCGGCTAGTAATCTTCGGGCATCGGTGGTGGGGCGACGGCGAGTTCCGGGAGGTCGGCGATCAGCGTCTCGGTTGTGAGCACGAGTGAGCTGATGCTCACGGCGTTCTCGAGAGCGGTGCGGCTGACCTTGACCGGGTCGACGATGCCGAGTTCGAACATGTCGCCCCAGCGCTCGGCGGCGGCGTCCCAGCCCTCGTTGGGGTTGGGGCGCTCCTTGACGCGCTGGACAACGACTGAGCCTTCGAGGCCGGCGTTATCGGCGATGAGCCAGGTGGGCTCTTCCAGGGCTTCGATGAGGACGCGGATGCCGGCGGCCTCTTCGTCGTTCTTCGTCCTGGAGACGAGCTCATGGAGTGACTTCTGGGCGCGGATGAAGGCAACACCGCCGCCGGGGACGACGCCTTCATCGACGGCGGCGCGGGTGGCGCTCAGGGCGTCTTCGACGCGGGCCTTCTTCTCTTTGAGCTCGACTTCCGTGGCGGCGCCGACCTTGATCACGGCCACGCCGCCGGCAAGCTTGGCGAGCCGCTCCTGAAGCTTCTCGCGGTCGAAGTCGCTGGTGGCGTCATCGATGTTGGCCTTGATCTGTTTGATGCGGGCCTGGATGGCCTCGTCGGTGCCGTGGCCTTCGATAATTGTGGTGTCGTCCTTACTCGAGACGATGCGGCGGGCACGGCCGAAGTCTGCGACGGTGGCGCTTTCGAGCTTGCGGCCGATGTCCTCGGTGACGAGCGTGCCGCCGGTGAGGATGGCGATGTCTTCGAGCATGGCCTTTCGGCGGTCACCGAATCCGGGCGCCTTCACGGCGAGGACGTTCACGGTCCCGCGGAGCTTGTTGACCACGAGGGTCGCGAGGGCTTCGCCATCGACGTCATCGGCGACGATGACGATGTCCTTGGTCACCTGGAGGGCCTTTTCGAGCACGGGGACGAGGTCCTGCACCGCCGAGATTTTCTTGTCGGTGATGAGGATGTAGGGGTTCTCGATGACGGACTCCATGCGGTCGGTGTTCGTCACGAAGTAAGGGGAGACGAAGCCGCGGTCGAGCTGGAGGCCATCGACGAATTCGGTTTCGAACTTGATGCCCCGGGACTCTTCGACGGTGATGACACCATCCTTGCCAACCTTTTCCATCACGTCGGCGATGAGTTCGCCGATCTGGGAGTCGTTGGCGGAGATGCCGGCGACGTGGGCGATCTGGTCCTTGGTGAGGACGGGGCGCGCCTGGGAACGGAGGTCATCGATGGCGACGCGGAGTCCGGCATCGAGGCCGCGCTTGACGGCCATGGGGTTCGAGCCGGCGGCCACGAGCTTGAGGCCGGCGCGTACGAGAGACTGGGCGAGGACGGTGGCGGTGGTGGTGCCATCGCCGGCGACATCGTTGGTCCTGGTCGCTACCTGCTTGGCGAGCTGGGCGCCCATGTTCTCGAAGGGGCTCTCCAGGTCGATTTCGCGGGCGACGGTGACGCCGTCCTTGGTAATGGTGGGTGCGCCGTACTTCTTCGAGATGACGACGTTGCGGCCCCTTGGACCGAGCGTGACTTTCACGGCATCGGCGAGGGCATCGACGCCCTCTTTGAGTTGGCGACGGGCGCTCTCATCGAAGAGCAGTTGTTTTGCAGCCATGCGGCTTTCCTCTTTCTCCTGGAGCACGAGACGCGAAGGGCACGAAGCGGGCAGGTTGCCGCGGCTTCGTGCCTTCGGGTTGAGCTAGACGATCAGCTTGGCGAGGACGTCCTTCTCATTGAGGACGATGTAGTCATCGCCGAGCTTGACTTCAGTACCGGTGTACTTGGCGTAGAGGATGCGGTCGCCGACAGCGATATCCATCACGACGCGCTTGCCGTTGTCATCGAGGCGGCCGGGGCCGACGGCGATGACTTCGCCCTGCTGGGGCTTTTCCTTGGCGGTATCGGGGATGACGAGGCCGCTGGCGGTCACCTCATCCTGCTTGAGGGGGGTGATGACGATGCGGTCGCCGAGTGGAACGAGCTTGGTCTTGGACTTGGTTGCGGTCTTAGCAGCCATTGAGGGCGAGAGCCTCCTGGAAGGTATGTGGATTAGACGCAGGCGAGTTTAGCACTCTTTGCAGGAGAGTGCTAGAGGAGGGAGGAGGGAGGAGGGAGAAGGGAGGAGGATGATGTCCGGGCCGGGCGAGGGCGCCTCCTGACGGTCGGGGTACTGATAGGCGGGCGGGCGCTGGCGCCGGTGGAGGGATGACGTGAGCGGCCCTCTGACGGGGCGAACAGGGGATTCTTATGCGACCATTTCCGCATGACCCCAGAGGCCCCCGTCGGCTGGGAGTTTACGCCCGAAACTCTTGGGCCCGGGACTCGCGCGCGACGGGATCCCACGCTCCTCTTCCGGGCCGCAGAAACCGCGAGCAGGCTGGGCTGGCTCGCCATTGTCTGCGCGATGCTGCTGGTGGCCGCCCTGGCGGCGGCGTGCGACCGCGATCCCTATCGGATAGGGGTCTCCACGACAGAGGACGGCTCGATCGTAATTCACTACGCCAACTGTGGCGGAAACACCACAGTCTCGGCATTTCGCTTGGCAGCCGACGGCCACGGGGCTGTAGGGTGGGCGATTGAAGCAGTCGGAGAACCGAGCTCCGACACCTGGAGTGCTGTGGTCGGAGGGGTACCCCCGGAAGGGTTCGTGGAGACCGTTCCCTACCATCCGGATCCCTCGCGCAGACACTACCTCGCCATCGTGGACAGCTCATTCCTCCGCGAACATACGTACTCCTTCGACACTCCCGAATTGCGAACCGATATGGTCCTCGCGGGTTCGGATGACTACTTCGCCGTAGACGAGTTCGAAGAAGAGATCTGCTAGCTGAGGAGAGGGATGGACTCCCGCGGCAGGGCCCGTTGACGGTGCCGGGGCCGGGGGGTAGCGTCCATCGGAAATTTGCGATGCGGTAGGGAGGCGGCGTGAACCGCTGGGGCCAGGTTGCGCTTGCGTCCGTGTTCATCAACACGAGCTACGGGACGCTCTCGTACGCGTTCAGCGTGCTGGTGACGGAGCAGGCGGCGGGAGGGGAATTGGGGAAGGGCGCGATCGCGGTCGGGTTCGGGCTGGCGTTGCTGGTCTCGGGGGTGGCATCGGTGGGCGTGGGCACCGTCGCGGACCTTTTCGGGACGCGGCGGAT
>CAYPAZ010000289.1:2883-3291 GCA_964408835.1 uncultured Anaerolineaceae bacterium | reverse complement strand
AACGTGACCGACTGGGTGTGTGGCAACACACCCGCGAGGTCGCTCGAAAGGAACGTCTCACCTTCGCCGTGGCCGATGACGATGCCGCCGGCGTTCCCGAGCCGCGCCGCCACCAGTGTCCCCGGTTCGCTCGCGCTCATCGCCACGATCGCTTGGGACCCTTCGATCTGGCCCACAGCCTCACGCAGAGCGTCGAGCAGCCCGGCGCCCCGCGCAAGGGCTTCCTCCATCAGATGGGCGATGGTCTCGGTATCGGTGTCACTCTCGAACGCATGGCCGTTGCCGAGCAACCGGGCGCGCAGCTCGGCGTAGTTCTCGACGATACCGTTGTGGATGACTACCACTTCACCCGAGCAGGAGGTGTGCGGGTGAGCGTTCAGGTCGCTGGGGCGCCCGTGGGTCGCCCAG
>CAYPAZ010000289.1:0-2873 GCA_964408835.1 uncultured Anaerolineaceae bacterium | reverse complement strand
TGATGCCGTTGTGGACGACGACCACGTCGCCGGCCCGGTGCGGATGGGCGTTGGTCTCGGACGGCCGCCCGTGGGTCGCCCAGCGCGTGTGGCCGATGCCAGTGGAACCCGAGGGCATCGAGCCGTTCCCCAGTGTCGCTTCCAGGTTCGCAATCTTCCCCTCGCGCTTCACGATAGTGACACTGTCGCCACCCTCGATGACAGCGAGGCCCGCCGAGTCGTAGCCGCGGTACTCGAGGTCATGAAGTCCCCGAAGGATGATGGGCGCTGCCGGCTGACTGCCGGTGTATCCGACGATTCCGCACATGTGGCGGTGCGCTCCTTCCCTGCTGGGCCATTGGGGCCCGGTCGGAGCACGGCGCACCAGCGCACGGGCCGGAGAGCCCATGGGCGATTCGAATCCGATGGTGCGATGGAGTGAAAGAGGGAGTGCGTCCGTTCCCTGGCACCTGGAGCGTCTTTGTCAGCCGGTTACCCGCCTGGTTTGTACGCGTCCTTCGGCTGTGCCTGCCGGGGGGCCACCCGCCGAGTGGTTCGATACTGCCCCCGCCTCGTCATCCTCCCGTCTCGCGGGAGGACCTGGCGCTTGAAGTTAGCTCACTCTCAGACCGTGCTGTGATGTCTCGTCTGCGCGCTCACCTCCAAGCTCTGCTTCACCCAGAATCAACTCTTCCCCCACCTCCGGTCAAGCGCTGAAGGCCGGCTCCCGAGCACTGCCTCAAGCGCCGGAGTGGGCGTCGCTCAGCCCCTCCAGCAGCACCCTCACCGTCTCCGGCCCCCTCAGGTGCGCCCGCAACTGCGACTCCAGCCGCCTCCGCTCCTCCGAAGCGTGCCACCGTCGCCAGTCCAGCAGCCCGAACCACGTGCTGATCACCACCAGGGTGTGCGGGTCCTCGCTATCGCGCAGAGTCTCCCCGCTGATGTACCCGGGCTCCTCCAGGCAAAGGGTCCTGATAGCCCGTAGCAGCTCCAGCACACGCTTCTCCTGCCCTGGCGTCACTTTGCGTTCGATGATCACCTTGATTGCCATGCGAACCTCGGCCGGATGGCCTCAGAGCGATCCTACACCCTCGTCAGGCGAGGCTCTGGAGCGCGGGGACCATGTCCCAGGCCGCGTGGGCGCTCGACTCGGTCGTGTAAGCGGCCATCGGCAGGGCGGCGAGCAACTGGTCCATCTCCTGCGCGTGGGCCACATCGAAGATGGCCAGCGCGCCGACGCCGGTCTCCCGATACATCGCCTTCACCTTGCCCTGGTCATAGAGGCTCTTGAAGTGGCGCAACTGGCTGGCCACCAGCTCCTGCCACTGCTCCCCTGGCATGTCGTGTGGCTGGCGAGTAACGAGACGGACGGCGAACAGCATGAAGGCGCTCCTCTTCGGGGTACCCTGCATTATCGCCGCCGCCCCCGAACGGGGTAGGGCAGCCATTGCATCACTCCGCGAGCACTCGTACCTTGCCGCACACACTCAGGAGGATCGTCATGTCCAGCAATGAACCGGGCCGCGTCACCATCCAGGAGGGGGTCGTCGTTGGCACCACCGGTGCCCGCGACCTCCGCGCCGATGTCTTCATCCCCCCCGGAGATTTGAAGGATGCCCCCGGCGTGCTGCTCATCCACGGTGGCGGCTGGATGCAGGGCGACCGTTCCCAACTCCGCGGCTACGGCGTCCTGCTTGGTCGCAAGGGCTACGTCTGCGTGTCCTGCGAGTATCGCCTCACCGGCGAAGCGCAGTGGCCCGCACAGATCCACGACGTGAAGGCTGCCCTCCGCTGGATGCGCGCGAACGCCTCCTCCCTTGGACTCGACCCGGATCGGATCGCGGTCTCCGGAAACTCCGCGGGCGGCCACCTCTCGCTCATGGTCGGCGCCACCCCGAACGTTCCTGAATTCGAGGGTGAGGGCGGCAATTCCGGGATCTCGACAGATGTCTCAGCCGTCATCTCCTTCTATCCCCCGGTCCGCCTGGGCACTATGCGAGATGGCGCCGAACTCTCGGACCCCGTCCGCCGGCTCATGGGCTCCAACGCCACGCCCGAAGCCATCGCTGGCGCAAGCCCTATCACCTACGCTTCAGCCTCGTTCCCGCCCACGGCGCTCATCCACGGCAGCGACGACGAGATCGTCTCCGTAGCGGAAAGCTTCGAGATGCAGAAGGCGCTGGCGAAGGCAGGGGTGCCCACGGACCTCCACATTTACGCCGGCCAGCCACACGGCTTCGACGCCACCTCGGCCCTCGGCCGCCAGTGTGCGGATGTCATGGCCCTCTTCCTCGCCCGGTACGTCGCGGTCCGTGAGAACGCGGCGGTCTAGATTCCAGTGTAGCCCTGCCGCGTTCCGAACGGCTCGATTGTCCGCCCTTCCCCTTTACGTCAGGGTTGGATGCTGCTAGTGTTCGCCCATCATCGACCGCCCCACCGTCTTGGAGGTGCGATCCGGAGGGACGAATGGACTTCAACGACTCCCCAGAGCAGGCAGCCTGGCGCACCGAAGTACGGACATTCCTCGAAACCGAAAAGCCCTCGGTCAACGCCGACGAGGCCATGATGGAAGGTGGCCCCGGCGGCCGCGCGCTCGCCGGCCGGGAGTGGATGAAGCAGTGGCGCGCGAAGCTCTCGAAGAAGGGCTGGATCGCCCCCGCCTGGCCGAAGGAGTACGGCGGCGCTGGCCTCGGTGTGATGGACCAATTCATCATGAACGAGGAGTTCGCCGAAGCGCGGACCATGAACGTCGGTGGCATGGGTACCTCGATGATCGGCCCCACAATCATCATCCACGGCACCGACGACCAGAAGCAGGAACACCTTGGCGCAATCCTGCGCGGCGAGACCCAATGGTGCCAGGGCTACAGCGAACCAGGCTCCGGCTCCGACCT
>CAYPAZ010000288.1:0-3346 GCA_964408835.1 uncultured Anaerolineaceae bacterium | reverse complement strand
CAGAGCCCATCCGGGTCGTCCCCACTCGGCGCTGAGAACGTCCAGACGCCATCCGGGTCGCCGGCCCGGCGGTAGGCCGTGCCGCTGTCCGGATCGATGTCTGCGTTGGCGTAGGTCCCGGCTTCCGTGAACTCGCCGGCCGAGGCCTCGCGGCCATCCACCAGCAGGTTCACGAGCTGGTACCGCTCGCCATCGAACTCGAGCCACGTGTTCGGCCGGGTCATCCCGCCCGACGACGAATCGCCCGGGAGTTGATCCCCGGTCGCGTCACCTGTGGCGTCGTCGTCGCCACCACAGGCCATGGCTACAGCTGCAAGCGCAGCAGCCCCGAGAAGAAGTAGGGTAGGAACTTTCAACTGGATTACTCCTGGAATGGTCTTCCGCGCTGAATTACCTGACGCCGAGCAACTCGCAGAAGTTCCACCCCGGTAAAGCCTCACAGCGCACTCCTCCGGCCAAGCGTCATTGTGCTAAAGTCCCGCCGTGATATCTCCCCATCGGAGGCACGGATGCCAACCAGGCAAGGAAACCTCAGCCTTCTCGAAGACCCCGTCGCACAGCGAATGCTCGCCTCCGCGACACCAGCCCGGTTCTCCTACATCGGCACCGACGGTGCTCCACGCGTGGTCCCGATCTGGTTCCACTGGGATGGCAACGAAGTCGTCATGGGCACCCCCGGCAAGACCGCAAAGGTCAAGGCGCTCAAGCAGAATCCCAAAGTAGCGCTCACCATCGATGGCGACTCGTGGCCCTACCCCGTCCTGCTCATACGAGGCACGGCCTCGGTGAAGACCAGCCAGAGCGCGCCCACCGAATATGCTGCCGCCGCCCGCCGCTACCTCGGCGATGAGGCCGGCCAGGGCTGGGTGAACCAGGCCAACGCCATCATGGCGCAGTGGGCTCGCATCGCCATCCAACCCGAGTGGGTCGGAGTCATGGATTTCGAACAGCGCTTCCCCAACCGGATCGAGGAAGCGATGGAGGCCGCAGCCTCCACGTGACTCCCCGCGGGTGAGCGCCGCTCAGCGTGCGATCCCGAGCGCCTGCTCCACGGTCCGCGCGACCAGAGTTGCGGAGTCCATTTCGGTCTCGGACAGGTCCAGGCGGTTCTTGAGGAACGCGAACGCGTAGTTCCGCCCGGGGTCGGCGAAGCCGATCGTCCCAACACCTTCGTAACCGAACGCCTGGGGGTGGCCCTCCCGGGGGCCCGGACCCCCGCCCAGCGTGTAGCCGAGACTGTGCGCAGTCCACCAGCGGACGCCCGCGGAGTCCACGTCCTCTGGCTCGGGCTCCGATAACGTGGCGACTCGATCGCGAGCCAGTATCCGGGTCCCGTCCAGCTCCCCACCGCCGGCCAGCATCGCGTAAAGCCTGGCCACGGAGCGCGCGTTCCCGATCGCCCCGGCTCCCGGGACGACCGCGCGTCTGACCTGCGGTCGGTTCATCGCATCGGCCACATCCAGCAACGACGGATTCTGCGAAAGGTCGAGCTGGCTGACGGTATGGGCGTTCTCCAGCGTCGCCACCCGCTGTTCCAGTTCCCCCGGGACCCCGAAGTACAGCCCGTCTATCCGGAGGGGCCGGCAGATCTCGTCCTGGAGGAACTGGTCGATGGGCCTGCCATCAACGCGCCGCAACACCTCGCCGAGGATCCAGCCGAACGTCAGCGGGTGGTAACCCGTGCGAGTCCCCGGCTCCCAGAGCGGCGTCATCTCCGCAGTCGCGCGGCACACGGCATCCCAGCTCAGGCCTTCGGTGAGGCTGAACTCCGGTGGGTCCTGGGGGATCCCGACCTTGTGTGTCAGGGCATGACGGACCGTCGCGCTCCCCTTGCCCCTCGTACCGAACTCGGGCCAGTACGTGGCAATCGAGACGTCGTAGTCCACCAGCCCACGGTCAGCCAGGATGTGGATGCAGGTCGAAGTGATGCCCTTCGAGATCGAGAACGTCGTGAACAGCGTCTCGCCATCCACCGGTCGTCCGGTCACCTTGTCCGGCACACCCGCCCAGGCATCGACCACAAGCTCCCCATCCAGGTAGGCGGCTACCTGGACACCGACCTCCAGCCCATCACGCACGAGGCGGTCAAGTACGTCCTGGACTTCCCTGGCTTCCTGCGGCATCGCATGGCTCCCGGCTTCGGCCGCGGAGGAGGATACCCGCTCTTCCCGCATCTCGTCTGGGCACCGGCTACCCGGACTCGCTCACGCTCGCCTGCCCCACCGCTCTTAGCCCTCCATGACCGCCCGCTCCGCCAGGGCGATCGGCAGGCAGCCCGTGCGGGCGAGCTTGTCGTGGAACCTCTTGAGGCCCGCGTCCCCGCTTAACCCCTTCTCCCGCATGAACCGCTCCCTGATGCGCACGATTTCGAGGCACCCAGTCAGATAGCTCGATGCTTGCGTTGGCCACGAGCAGTAGCGGCCCACCTCCGCCCGCGCCGTGGGCTCCGGCAGGTTCGCCTTCTCCATCATGAACCGGACCCCCTCCTCGAACCCCATCTCCCCCATGTGAAGGCTCGTGTCGACGATGATCCTCGCCGCCCGGAACAGCGTCGCCTCGTGCTGCGACATGATGTGGCGCACGTCCGAGTAGAACCCCTCCTCCCGCATCATCCGCTCCGCGTACAACCCCCACCCCTCGCTGAAGTACGCGGTCCGGAACACGTGCCTCACCGCCCGCTCGTTCTCGAGGGTCGCCACCAGGTGCCAGTGGTGGCCCGGGTAGGCCTCGTGCACCGCCACTGTCGGGATGGTGCTGTGGTTGTTGCTCTCCAGCCTCTGTTGCACCTCCGCCTCCGAAACACCATCCGGCGGGAATGGCACGAAAAAGTACCCCGTCCGCGAACCCGCGAACGCCGGGGGCTGGCTGTAGGCCGCCACGGCCATGATCGGCCTCCGGAAGTGTGGCGAAGGGATCACCTCGCAGTGCTCACCCTCCGGGAAGGTGACCAGGTCCTGCTCCGCGAGGAACGCCCGCGCCCTCGCGGTCCACTCCTCGTATGCCTTACGCATCTCCTCCGGTGTGGCCGGGTGGTCGCGGTTCAACTCGGCCAGCACCGAAGCCCAGTCGTCCGTCCCCTTCAGTTCCTGCGCGCACTTCCGCAGCTCCTCCGCCGTACGGTCATACTCCGCCTGGCCGCGCTCCCGGAGTTGCCGGGCATCGAAGCCCAGCATCTCCTTCTCCAGCAGCAGCCGCGAATACCGCTCCTCGCCAATTGCCCACTCGCCCCGCGCCTCTCCACGCATCCCCTCAAGGAACCCCGCGAAGTCATCGAACGCGTCCGCCGCAACCGCCCCGGCATCCGCCACCGCGGGGCGAAGGTCCTCCCTGCCCAGCTCGCTGGCCA
>CAYPAZ010000287.1:1140-3361 GCA_964408835.1 uncultured Anaerolineaceae bacterium | reverse complement strand
CAAACGATCTCGAAACCAAGCGAGGCATCGAGCAATATCGTAACGAACGGGGCTATGCGTTCCCATGCGAGCTGGACTTGGGGGCGGAGCGGGCGCGAGCCGAAGAGGTTTCGATCGTGCCCACGCTGATCTCATTGTTCCCTTCGTTCACGTAGCCAAGGTTGTGCGACTCCAGGTAGAAGTCTCCCTGGGCGAAGCACTCACCCATTGCTACGCTGACCGCCGGCCGCGCTCGGTCCGCGCGGGCACCTGTGATGGGGATCTCCACGACGGCAGGCCCCGGCGATCCGAGCACGATATCCGTGGCCCCGATCACCTCCTGGCTCTCGAGGAACGTTCCGAGGGACGCGAACGTGCGCACTTCGAACCGTACGCGCTCTCCCGCACACTGGGCCATGACCCTGTCGAGCTGACGACCGGAAGCGACCTGCGCGTAGGCATCGCGGCCCGCCACCAATGGCTCCGGAACCCCCCCTATCGCACTTGCCCCATGAGGCCGTTCGGCGGGGGGGTCGTCTGCCCGGGTGAGCCCGCTCGCGAACCCCAGTGTCAGGAGAGCACACGCTGCGGCGACCGCCAGTCGATTGCCCATGCTGTTCCTCCTTGAGTCGTCGGCTAACAGACGAACGGCCAAAGACGGTTGAATTGAACCGCCCTAACCTTTTTCGGCGCCGCTGGCACTGTAGTGTAATTCAACCCAACCGTGTGGTCGCCCGCAATCGTGGACGCGGTGCATCACTGGATACACGAACCAGTCCTCAGCCCAGCAGCCCGTGTAGCCTGAGCCCCGATGTGCATGCCATAGTCCGAGGACGTGGCCGACTTCATGTCGCTGGGTCACCTGGCGGACGGCGGAAGGAACCCGGGTAGGCCGGCGGCGGATGACAGTGAGCCCGCCGGGGGGGGGCGTTGAGGCATCGAGTCCCTCCTCGTGCTCAAGTGGAGCTCAACCTATCGAGCTCTGCGTGGGATGTCAATGAGTTATGAGAAGGAACTCTTTCCGCGGGCTGGGAGACCGGCAGGGTGTGTCGTACCAAAGCCCAGGGCGTAGGATTCGCGGCGATGCCCACAATCGAAAGCCAGTACGTGGACCGGCACCCGGGTTCGCTGGCGTTGTACCAGCGCGCCTCCCGTGTCCTCCCTTCCGGCGTCACCCACGATGGCCGCTTTCAGCGCCCCTTCCCCATCTACATCGAACGCGCCGCCGGACCCCGCAAGTGGGATGTCGATGGCAACGAATACGTCGACTACGTCATGGGCCACGGGGCCCTCCTCCTCGGACATTCCCACCCCGTCGTCACCGAAGCCGCGGCCGCCCAAATTCAGCGCGGGACCCACTACGGCGCGAGCCACGAGTGGGAGATCCAGTGGGCCGAAGAAGTCGTCCGCCTCGTCCCCTCCGCCGAAGTCGTCCGCTTCACCAGCTCCGGCACCGAAGCCACCCTCATGGCCCTCCGGCTCGCTCGCGCCCACACCGGCCGTCCCGGCCTCCTCAAGTTCGAACACCACTTCCACGGCTGGCATGACTACGTCGTCGGCATGTCCAAATACGCCGGCAAAGCCCCTGCCGGCATCCCCGGCGAGACTATGGAAACTGTCACGGTCGTCCCGCCCACCATCGAAGCCGTCCGCGAAACCCTCGATGCCAACCCGGCCATCGGCGCCGCCATCGTCGAGCCCGCCGGGGCCGGCTCGGGCTCCATTCCCCTCACCCGCGGCTTCCTCGCTGCCCTCCAGTCCGAACTCCACTCCCGTGGCGTCGTCTTCATCATGGACGAAGTCGTCACCGGCTTCCGTTGGTCGCCCGGCGGCGTCCAGCAACTCGAAGGCGTCCGCCCCGATCTCACCGCCCTTGCGAAGATCCTCGCCGGTGGCTACCCGGGCGGCTGCGTCGCCGGCCGCGCCGAGATCATGGACCGCCTTGCCTTCCAGCCTCGCGATTCCGGCATCGAAAAGGTCGGACATCCGGGCACCTTCAACGCCAACCCCCTCTCTTCCGCAGCCGGTGTCGCCTGTCTCCGCGAAGTCGCCGATGGCGAGCACCAGGCCATGGCCAGCGCTGCCGCCCATCAGCTCCGCGAAGGCATGAACGCAGAACTCAACCGCCAGGGCGTCGGCGGCGTCGTCTACGGCCAGGCCAGCGACTTCCGCATAGCTATCGGCCCCGGCCGCCCCACCCCCGCCCCCACCGACCACGACCCCCGCGACCTCCCCTACGAAG
>CAYPAZ010000287.1:0-1130 GCA_964408835.1 uncultured Anaerolineaceae bacterium | reverse complement strand
CCGGGTCCAGCAGCAGCTCAACCCTGCCCTCATGAACACCGGCGTCCAGGTCTTCGGCTCGGTCGGCTTCACCTCCTCCGTCCACGCCCCCGAAGACATTGCCTCCACCCTCGAAGCCTGGTCCGCCGCCCTGGCCGCCCTCCGCACCGACGCCATCCTCTAGTGACGCTGGAGCCGGGCCCAATCGAGCCCGGCCCCAACACATAAGGTCGCCGGGCGCTAGACCTCCTCGATCTCGATGACCTTCGCGTCCCACGGGCAGTACCGGTCGCTGGTGATGCTGTCGTCTTCCACGTCCGATGGCCGGCCGTCGCACACCTCGACGGTCACGTCCGCCCAGTCGAGGTCGTCCGGGTCGATGTGCCACGAGTACCCCGTGTTGTACTGGTCGGGAGTCCGCACGACCTTTCCGTTCGGGATCGAAGGCGCTTCCTCACCCGCCAGCAGCTTCCGCGCGATCTCGATGTCCGCCGGGTCGGTCATGAAGATCTTGTAGAACTCCTCACCGTCGACCACCGAGAACGTCACGACCACGCCCCGGCTGCTGCCCCCGTCGTCGTCATCGCCACAGGCCATCCCAATGGCCCCCAAGATAGCGACCGCCACGGCCGCGAGAACAATCCTCTTGAAGTCCACGAAGGGCCCTCCATGTAGTTTCTGTTGTCCCAGACGCCGCTCGCATTCCGATCGTTCCCCGCCGGGCCTCGCAAACCCTCCTACTTTCGGCCCATAATCCCCCCTGACTTCTGACCCTCCACCCCTGAGATCCGCCCTGGAGTGACTCATGCAACACGTCCGTCTAGGCCGCACCGGCCTCCGCGTCTCCCGCCTCTGCCTTGGCACCATGACCTTCGGCTACCAGTGCGACGAGCCAACCTCCGTCGCCATCCTGGACCAGGCCACCGACGCTGGCGTCACCTTCGTCGATACCGCTGACGTCTACCCGCTCGGCGGCAACCTCGAAACAGTCGGTCGAACCGAAGAGATTGTCGGTCGCTGGCTCCAGGGCCGCCGCGATCGCTTCATCATCGCCACCAAGTGCTTCGGCCAGTCCGGCCCCAACCGCTGGGATGTCGGCAACTCCCGCAAACACGTCCTCGATGCCGTCGATGCCTCCCTCCGTCGCCTTC
>CAYPAZ010000286.1:0-3372 GCA_964408835.1 uncultured Anaerolineaceae bacterium | reverse complement strand
TACCCCTTGTCCATTACGACGACGTGGTCGCACGAGTACTCGACGTCGGGCAGCCGGTGCGAGGACAGGCTCAGGTTGACGAACTTGATGTGGCCGAGGACGCGCATCAGCTCCAGCATCACGTCCGAAAGCGCGCCCCGCCCCGTCGGCTCGCGCGACGTCGCGCTCCACTCCGGCGCGTTGTCGGCGCCCACCCCGAACACCGGCAGCAGCCGCCCGCCGCTCAGGAAATCGATCGTCGCGCACTCCTTCGCCAGCACCAGCGGGTCCCGGAACGGCAGCACCACAGCGTTCATCCCGAACTTCAGCCGCTCCGTCGCTCCCGCAATCGCCGCCAGCGCCGACATCGGCTCCAGCATCGGCCCCGGCGACACCAGCCGGTCGCTCAGCCACAGCGAGTCGACGTCGTTCTCTTCGCACAGGTCCACCCAGCGATAGAACGCCCTCTGCGACGAAAACGGGAATCCGACAATCCCCAGGCCGATTCGCACGCTCATCGCACGCTCCTCCAGCAGCTACCTTAGCCGAAACGCACGCCCCTCGGAGGTCAGGGCCGCGGCTGCAACGGGGCCGCGGCGACATCGCCCACCCGCCTCGGCGGCGGCGGCCGGCGCGCCAGGATGAAGAAGATCGAGCCCGCCGCCGCGATCACCGCCAGGATGTCGAACCCGATCCGGTAGTTCCCCGTCTGGTCGAACAGGATCCCCGCAATCAAAGGTCCCGAGATCGACCCGAAGATGATCACGATGTTCGAAACCCCAAGGATCTTCCCGAACGCCGCCCGCCCAAAGTAGTCCGCCCGCAACGCCGACATCTGCGGCCCCCGCCATCCCCACGCCATCCCATGCAGCACGGCGAACGCCAGCACCATCGCCAGGTTCACCGCGTGCGAAAGCATCAACAGCCCCGCCGCATGCATCCCCATGCACAGCACCACCAGCTTCCGCTTATCTACCCGGTCGCCCAGCAACCCCCCGCTGATCGTCCCCGCAAGGAACACCAGCGTCATCAGGAACACGACCGCCGCTCCCTGGCCCAGCGAGTAGCCCTGGCTCTGGTTCAGGTGCGAGAGCAGGTGCACGCTCATCGCCGAGACCACGAACAGCGCCGAAGCGTGGCCCAGCGATAGCCACCAGAACGATGGCTCGCGCAGCGCCTCGCCAAGCGTGAAGTCGCTCGACGGCGGTGGCCTGCCGCCCGGCCACCCTCGCACGTCCTCCACCGCGTCGCCGTCAGGCGCCAGGCCCAGCTGGTGCGGGTAGTGGTGGAACACCCGGCTCAGCGGGATCCCCGCCGCCATGATCACCAGCCCCGAAAGCAGCGCCGTGGTCCGCCATCCGAGGTGCTCCAGCGCCAGCACCGTCAGCGGTACCACCATCCCGCCCAGCGCGAACCCTCCCGTCGTCAGACTGATTGCCGTCGCCCGCCGCCGCTCGAACCAGTGCACCACCGCGAACGTCACGGTCATGTAACCCATCAGGCTCGCGCCCACCGACATCACGAAGAACGCCCCGAAGAACGCCAGCGGCGAGTTCACCTGGCTGAAGAGGATGAACCCCACCCCCAGCACCACCGAGCCCGCCAGCACCACCGCCCGCGGGCCCACCCGGTCCAGCAGCATCCCCTGGAACGGCCCCATTACCCCGCTCTCCGCCTCCCGCAGCGAAGAAGCCCCCGAAAGCAGGGTCTTGCTCCACCCGAACTCCTCGCGCAGGAGCACAACGTACGCCCCGTACGCCTGCCCCATCAGTGCGCTGTGCAGCACCTGCAGGCAGCTCCCCGCCGCTACGATCCACCACCCGTAGAAGATGCGGGGAGGAAAGCGGCGCTCTGCCGCCGCGGCTGGCGACGTGGGAGTTGCGACGGGGACTCGCCTCGCGGGCTGGCTACAACCAAGTCTATCGGCCCTCGCGCTACCATCGAGCGCGCCGGCCCGCGGCGTGGCGGATCAGGCCTGCGAGTGGTCCGCCGTGCGCAGCGCCCAAAGGTGGAATGGCACCTGCGGCTCCCCCGCTGCCGTCTGCGCCCCGTCCGGCGTAAGCACGAATACCGGCAGCCCCTCCCGCTTCAGCCTCCGCGCAAGGTCATCGCCGTTCAACCGTCCGTCCACTACCACGACGTCGATGTCTTGCGACGTGAGCTCCCGGAACGCCGCCTCCTCTGAGTCCGCCCGCCGGATCCCAAACCCGATCTGCTCGATTGAGCGCTGCAGGCTGTCCGCCAGGGTGCCGGGCGCCATCACCAGCAGGGCAACGGGCTTCGCGCGGCCGGCCTGCTTCAGGTCGGCGCTCGCGCTCTTGGGCCGGGCTTCGGCCTCTCCCTGCCCGTGCCCGAAGAGCGGCAGCACCTCTCGTAGTTTGTGCCCTTGCACTGCCGGGTGACGCACCGAGGCGTCGAGGTTCACCAGGTACTTCCTCCGCCGCCCGTCAGGGATCACGGTAAGCAGTTCAGCGCCCCGCAGATCCCCAATGATCCTCGAAACGTGCCGGGCATGCAGGCCCAGCGCCGTGGCCGTCTCCGCGATCGTCGATTCCGGCTGTCGGCTAAAGTGGATGAGCACGAGGCCGTGGGCCGAAAGCAGGTACCACTCGTGGTGTCGTTTCAAGGCGAGTTGCCCAGACCCATGTTCTTCTGCTACTAATGTCCTGATTCGTCTCGGGGGGGAATCCGGGGGCCGAGTTGCCAACCAGGCGTACCATACGAATTACACCAGCCGAGCCCGGATGGGAAGTGCTGGTCGAGGGAGATCGCGGAGGTTTGCTCTTCATGGAAATTGCGGAGGCGGTGGCGGCGGCAAGAGAGTGGGCAGCTCAGCATCCCGAGGCCCGCATCATCCTTTTCGACACCAGCGGCAGCCCCATCGAGGAAATCTCCCTCGAGCCCCCGAAGCTCGACTGAGCCACGGCCCCTTCGCGATGCCGGTCAGGCTCACGCGAGAAACGCCAGGAGCGGCCGACAAGCCCTGCAACGAAGGCTGGGCCGTCTGGTGGCAGGCCGCCCACGACCGCGCCCAAGGCGGCACCGCCCCCATGTTCGCCGTCCCCTTCCTCCTCGGCGAGGTCAACTCCCTTAGCCTCTCGAACATCGCATTCGTGGCCCTCGAGACCTGGGCGCGCACCCTCCCCGGCTGGGGCGAAGGCGAGGCGGCCCCGTTCCGTATCGAATGGGTGAGCCAGCTACCGGGAAAAGGAGGGGGGTAGCGTCGTCAGCCGCGCCTGAACGCCGGCGCTACCTCCCGGGCGAACGCCGCGACCTGCGCCGGCTCGTCCGCCAGCGGCCAGATCAGCATCCGCCGCAGCCCCGCCTCCGCGTACCGCCCGACCTTCTCGCGCACCTCCTGCCCACTCCCGCTGAGCAGGCGCTCAGATAGCT
>CAYPAZ010000285.1:0-3381 GCA_964408835.1 uncultured Anaerolineaceae bacterium | reverse complement strand
CCGCCAGGTCGAGGACTTCCAGACCGTCTCCCCCGGCCAGGTCCGCATCTACGTCTGCGGCGTTACCCCCTATGACGTCACTCACCTCGGCCACGCGTTCTCCTACACTCAGTTCGATACCCTCCGCCGCTTCCTCGAGTCCCGGCGCTACGCCGTCACCTACGTCCAGAACGTCACCGATATCGATGATGACATGATCATGGTCTCGAAGCGCCAGGGTGGCCGCCCCATCCCCGAAATCCGCGACGAAAACGACGCCATCTTCCGCAACGACCTCGACCGCCTCAACGTCCTCCGTCCCTCCCACTACCCCTTCGCCACCGATTACATCCCTCAGATGCAGGAACGCATCGCCCGCATGATCGAAAACGGCTGCGCCTATGTCGTCGAAGGCGATGTCTTCTTCGAAGCCGCGAGCTTCGAACGCTACGGCCGCCTGAATGGCGTCACCCTCGCCGAACTCGCCAAACGCGAAAACCCCGAATCCAAGCGCGAACACAAGAAGCGCGGCCAGCTCGACTTCCTCCTCTGGCAGCAGACCGAGTCCGACGAGCCGACCTGGGATAGCCCCTGGGGCCCCGGCCGCCCCGGCTGGTCCATCGAATGTACCGCCATGGCCACCGCCCTCCTCGGCGATCAGATCGATATCCACGGCGGCGGCTCCGACCTCCGTTTCCCCCACCACGAAAACGAAATCGCCCAGAGCGAGTGCGCCTCCGGCAAGGAGCCCTTCTCCCGATTCTGGATGCACAACGGCATGCTTCAGCTCGAAGGCGTCAAGATGTCGAAGTCCCTCGGCAACCTCGTCCTCGCCCGCGTCCTCATGCAAGAGTTCGAAGCCGACCACCTCCGCCTCTACCTCCTCTCCCACAAGTACAGCGCCGATGCGAATTACCACAGCTACAGCCTCCCCGCCCTCGCTGACCGCTACGGCCGCCTGAGGGCCGCTGCCACTGCCGAAGCCGACCCTAACGGCCAACCTTCCCCGGCCCTCGAAGGCGCCTGGCTCTCTGCGATGGAAGACGACTTCGACGCCCCCGCCGCCCTCGATGCCCTGGATATGTCGGCAACCCGCATCCTCGCCGGCGCGCCCACGCCCGGTGAACAGCCTGCCCTCCGCCGCTGCCTTGCCACCATGGGCTTCGCCTTCGCAGGCGCCCCCGGCCCCGCCTCCGGCCACCTCCTCCCTACCTCCCTCGTCTAGCGCCCGGCTCCGTCGCCGGGGCGCCATCGTCTCCCTTCTCCCTTCTCCCTCCTCCCTCCCCCGCTTCCACCCCTTCTCCACCTCGCCCCGGCTTCGGTGAACACTTGCCCCCGACGTATCTAAGGACAGTACCGGGGAGGGACATACCATGACGGCTTCTCGCGCCTCAGTCCTCGTCGTGCTAGCCGTCCTCGCATCGCTAAGCCTCACCGCCTGCTCGGCCTTCCGCGACGCCGCCGATACCTCCAGCCTCGACCTGGTGCGCTCCGCTGCCGCCAGGACCATGGAGCGGGGCACCTTTCGCTTTGAGCAGGTCATCGAAGGCACCGACGGCGAAGAAAGTGCAACCTTCATCGCCACCGGCGCCGTGGACATAGGTCGACGCTACACCCACGTCCGGGCTGACTCGGAGTTCGTGCTGGTTCCGGAGCAAATCGTCCACGGCACAGGCGTCTACTTTCGCCCCGGTCAACTCCTTGGGGCTGGCAAGGAAGGCTGGGTCTTTATCGACTTCACCGCGGTGGACCCACGCTTCGACGACACCACCATCGCCGCCCTTCTCGCCTACTGGGATCCGGCCACCGTACTGCCACTCATTTCAGCTGCAGCGATAGAAGCGCGCGAAGTTGGCACGGAAACGGTTCGCGGGCATAAGACGCGTCACGTCATGGTCGTTATCGACCTTCGCCTTTGGATCACCCAGAGCCCGCTTGCCGACTTTCTCACGCCAGAAGAGCTGGAAGCCGAGCTGGCCGAACGCCCCGAATCCGCCGAGATCGAACTCTGGATCGACTCCGAGCAACGCGTCGTCCGCACGCGAGTTTCCCGGGAGGAAAGCCACGGGGATGGCACCTACCGAACGACCGACACCACAGAGTACTTCGACTTCGGCGTCCCGGTTCAGATCTTCATCCCGCCCCCACACGAGGTGGTTCCGCTCGAAGAGTGGGGTGAACTCGTGGGTGATTGGGACGATTGATGAAGCAGCCGGCCGCTCCGCTCCCCCTGGCCCTCCTCGCCGCCCTCGCCCTCTCCGCGTGCGGCAACTCCACGTCACCCACCTCCGATGAAGACCTCGCCCGCATCCGCGCCGCCTACCAGTCAGTCGTCGATGCCGGCAGTGTCCGCATCGAGGCCATCGCCGTATGGTCCGGCGCCTCCTACTCCGGCTCCAGCACCCTGACCGCCGAGGTCGACTTCGCCGCCGTGGCCGTCCGAACGCTCTACACCTATTCCGATTCCGACCTCCGCGCCACGGAGACCAGTGAGGATGTCGTTGTAGACGGCATCTGGTATAGCCGGCACTTCGACTACGCCGGCCCCAATGGCGAGTGGGTCCGCGATGACCCGCAGGACTACGAAGACTGGGACCTCCTGGCGATTGTTGACTTTGAATTCATCCTCATTGAGCTCGAGTCCATCGAGGGCCCTGTCCACCGGCTCGGTACCCGGACCATGGGCGGAGTCGACTGCACCGGCTACCGCGTGAAACGCCAGCCCTGGTACGGCGCCGAGTTCGAGCGCAGCTCCGATGTCTACCTCCGCGCCCTCGGCCAGCTCCTGCGCGAAGCGCGCGACACCACGGATATCTGGCTCGACGGCTCGGGACGCCCCTGCCGCATCGCCACAGCCACAGACCCGCGCGTCGCGAAGTTCGCCGCCCGTAGCGGCGTCTTCCCCGCTCTTGCGGGGGCTTGGACCGCCACCTATGAGTTCTTCGATTACGGCCAGCCACTCACCATCACCGCCCCCGCCCCCGAGGACACCGTCCACTGGGAATCCCTCGACTGAACCTCCAGCCCTGCATTGCCCGGCGCGACCTTCTCCCTCCTCCCTCCTCCCTCCTCCCTACCCGACCACTCCCCTCTCCCTGAGCCCCACGATCTCTTCCTCCCCCACTCCGAACTCCCCCAGCACCTCGTCCGTGTGTTCCCCGAGCCGTGGCCCCGCGGTCGTCACCTCTGCCGGAGTCGCGCTCAACGTCACCGAAGGCCCCGCCACAGTCAGCGTCCCGTACTGGTGGTGCGGCACACTCCGCAGGTAGCCGTTCGCCAGCAACTGCTCGTCGCCCTCCAGCTCCGTGTGCTTCTGGACTAGCGAACACGGCACGTCCTCCTCGCGTAGCCGCTTCACCCAGTGCCCCGACTCCCGCGATGCGAAAGCCGCCTCCAGCAGCG
>CAYPAZ010000284.1:0-3385 GCA_964408835.1 uncultured Anaerolineaceae bacterium | reverse complement strand
CCCACCGACCGTCACCGTGCCAGCGTCCGGCCGCAGCAGCCCGGCGGCCATCCGCAGGAGGGTGGTCTTCCCACAGCCGCTGGGCCCGACGATGGTCGCGAACTCGCCCGGTTCGCAGCGCAGGCTCACATCGTCGAGGACGTGCACCGGCCGGCGGCCCTTGCGGCCGAACGAGTGGGAGACATCCTCAAAGCTCAGCGAGGGCGGCTTCCCGCCCTCAGTCGTTGCCGATGAAGTCGTTGGTGTACGCCTCCGTAACGTCGACTTCGGCGTCTGTGAGCCCGGCTTCGCGAAGGAAGGCTTCGAACTCCACCCAGATCGCTTCGTCCTGCAGGCCCCACTGGCGGCCGGCGTCAACATACACGCCGGCGAGGTGGATGGAGCTCGGGATGACCAGCGCTCGGTCCAGTTCCGGGACAGCCGCGAGCAGTGCTTCGCCCGCGTCCTCGGGGGACTCGATGCTCGCTTCGTAGCCGCGCGCGGTCGCTCGCATGAATCGCCCCACGACGTCGGGGTCGTTCGCAATCATCGACTCGCTGGTGATGATGACCGGGGTATACCAGTCCGGGATGCAGTCGAAGTAGTCCTGGAAGCGGACCGTGTTCACTTCGATACCGAGAATCTCGCGGGCGCGGATCACATCCCAGGCCTCGAACACCCAGACGAAGTCGAACTGGCCCTGCTCCATGCCCACCAGCGGGTCTATCGCGCCCACTTCGAGGTATTGCACGGAGTCCGGGTTTCCGCCGTCGCAGGCCACCAGCTCCCGGATGAGCGCGATTTCGAGTGGCCCGCCGAAGCCGCCGTAACGCTTCCCGGCCATATCCGCCGGGCGCTGAATGCCCAGCCCGGCAAGGGACATGAAGCTGGAGTCGTTGTGCTGGAGGATGGCGGCGATGCTCACCACCGGGACGCCCGCCGCGCGTGCGGGGATGACGTATTCCTGGTACGAGATGCCGAACTCGGCCTCCCGCGACCCCACCAGTTGCTCCACCCCGGCCGCGGCGGGCTCGACGATGCGGAGGTCGATGCCTTCCTCCTCGTACCAGCCGTTGGCGAGTGCCAGGTAGATGCCGTTGTGGTTGGTGTTTGGCACGAAATCGAGCATCAGCGTGACCCGCCTCAGCCCGTTGTCGTCGTCGTCGTCGCCGCAAGCCGCCGCGCCCAGTGCCAGGGCGAACGCCGCGAGCGGGAGCGCGAGCAGCCTCAGTGTCTTCATGTCAGTCCTCCTCCTGCGCGTGTGCGTACTTCCATGGCGTCGCGAACCGGGCCAGCAGATGGACCAGCGCGAACAGCGCCAGGCTAAGGAGCGCCACGAGCACAATCCCGACGAACACCTGGTCCGTGCGGAAGGCGCGCTGCGAGCGCGTGATGTAGAGACCCAGTCCCGAACTCGCCCCGACCCACTCTGCGATCACGGCCCCGACGACCGCGTAGGCGGCGGCGATTTTCAGGCCGGCGAAGAACCCCGGGATCGCCGATGGCACCATCACATGGCGGAGCACCTGGTCTCGCCGTGCTCCCATGCTGCGCACCAGCCCGACGAGGTCACGGTCCGCATTCAACAGGCCATCGACCGTGCTCACCGCGACCGGGAAGAACGCGAAGAGCGCGACCACCATCACCTTGGGCGTCATCCCGAAGCCGAACCACACCACCAGCACTGGCGCCAACACGAACATCGGAATGGTCTGGGACGTCACGAGGATCGGGTAGAGCACCCGCCGCACCAGCGGTATGGCCGCCAGCGCCACGGCTATCGCCACGCCCGCCCCGGCGCCCAGCAGAAGCCCATAGACCGCTTCCTGGCCGGTCGTCCACGTGTGCTCCGGGAGCGTACCCCGCGTGGCCAGGAACGCGTCCCAGATCCGGCTGGGCGCAGGGACCAGGTAAGGGCGCACGTCCATCACCCGGACGGCCACTTCCCACGCCCCGACAAGCGCGGCAAGCAGGACCACGGCCGGCCCGTATTCGAGAGCGGCCGCCCCAAGCGCTTTCGAAGTCCGGGTTACGAATCTCACCCCGCCGGCTCCCTGAACTTCGCGGTCAGGCTCGCGATGGTCGGGTCAGCGCCGGCGGATTCGGCCA
Organism: uncultured Anaerolineaceae bacterium; assembly: GCA_964408835.1. Classification (GTDB taxonomy): domain Bacteria; phylum Chloroflexota; class Dehalococcoidia; order Tepidiformales; family Tepidiformaceae; genus CAYPAZ01. Next base: position 1,297 of record CAYPAZ010000284.1, on the reverse strand, counting down.
CCTTCACGTAGGTGACCACCCCCTCGGCGCCCGAGATCATGCAGGCTTCGTGCACTTCGCGGGCGAGCGGCCAGAGCTGTTCCGGGGTCCCCTCCACGGTCGTCCCCAGCGCCCCCACTTCGTAGGTCAGACCGGAGCGTTCGATGGCGGCGATGGCGGCGTCCACGTGCCGATAGTGGTCTTCGGGCGTACCCGGCGGCGTGGGCAGGACCTGGAGTTCCATTAACATCTGAGTGCCTTTCCCGGGCACCCCTCCGCCTCGCCGCTGCTCGCGTCCCCGGCACAACAAAACCGGCGGATCGCACACGTGGATGGCGACCACAGCCGGTCTTCACACCACGCCGCGTTCCCTACGCTCGCATTACCGAGATCAGGTTCCTGGAGTGGTCCCTTTCAGGGATCTCAGCCTTTCGGCCCCTCCAGCGGCATGCCCGTATTCAGTTGTCTCCAAACAAACGCTAGACCGCCGCCCGGCGCCCGTCAACGGTGGTGGCGAGACCGCCATCCCTCTGCAACACCCGTTCCCGCGAGCGTGACGGTTTCGCCACCGGGAGCCTGCGAGGATGAGCAGCCTGGAGGTGTCTCATGGTGCGCGACGAAGGTACCCTCATCCTCGAGCCGGAGCTCGGCTCCGCCGTCATCACAGCCGATGGTCAGGACCTTGGCCTCGTCAAGGAAGTCTCCGGCGAGTTCTTCAAGGTGGATGCGCCGCTGGCGCCGGACTTCTGGCTGAACCGTGCGATTATCCTGCGGGTAGGGGGCGGTCAGGTCGTCCTCGAAGCGGACTACGACGCCCTGGAGCACGAGCGCGTCGCCGAGCCCCCTTCCGCGGACGAGGTCGTCGGGGAAGGCACGGGCCCGCACGATGAAGCTCCCTTGCCAGAGGACGCGAGAGGCGATTCCCGGTTCCTCGGGCCGGGCCTCCGGACCCAGTAGCGGAGTCGGGGAAGTGTGTGAATCTTCCGCACCGGGTGCTTGACGCGGTGTTCGCACTCTGACATTCTGAGTTGAAGCTCGAAGAGACACAGCTGCCTGTGAGCAGCTTCAACGAAGCGCGTCGTCCGAGGCGCGCCAGTGTTCTACTGACCTCCGTTGACAACCTTCCCACGGAAAGCTAGTCTCTTCGTTCGGGCCTCTTTGCGGGGCCGGCGCACCTTAACAACTGGATAGCGGAAAGAAGAGAACGTCTGGGAACCCGTCAAGGGAAAAACCCCGGCCTACGGGTTGGGTTTTGATTTCTTACGGAGAGTTTGATCCTGGCTCAGGACAAACGCTGGCGGCGTGTATTAGGCATGCA
>CAYPAZ010000283.1:0-3398 GCA_964408835.1 uncultured Anaerolineaceae bacterium | reverse complement strand
TCGATCTCCTCGGGAGTCGGCGGCAGGCCGAGAAGGTCGAACGTGGCCCGGCGGTATTCGTCGGGGTAGGGCTCATCGTGGAGGTCGACGACATCGATTTCGAAGCCGTGTTCAAGGGCGGCGTTGCGGAGGATCTCGGCCTCTTCGGGGTCACCGAGGTTGAAGGGGACGAGAGCGGTAACGGTGGCGCCGGCTTCTGCGAGCTGGAGGGCCTCGGAACCGACACCGCCCCCAACATGGACGAGGACCCGCCTCCCGTTGACGGGGCCGATGGCATCGAGTTCGTCTTCAGTGAAGACAGTCTCCTCGGGGGCCATGGGGTCGATGGGGTCTTCAGGCATTGAGGTCGCCGCGGGTGTTCTGGAAGGGCATGACGTGGGAGTAGTCGTTCACGGTTAGGAGGACGCGGCGGGTGTCGGCGGCGCGGACGACGCTGATGGAGGTGTGGTGGACGGGGACGATGGAATCGAAGGCGGAGCCGACGATGGAGCTGAGGATGGTATTGATGACCCCACCGTGGCAGACGACCGCGATGCGCATTCCGTGGGATTCGGCGACGGCGGCATCGAAGGCAGCGAACACGCGTGAGCGGAAGGAGTCGACATCCTCACAGAGGGGCCAGGCCTCGTGGCGGCGCTTGCGGGTGACTTCGCGGTAGATCTCGACGAGCTCTTCGGTGGTGTACAGGTCGCGGAGGCCCTTGTCCTGCGGGGCGCGCTGCCAGAGGTCGATCTCGCGGAGGCCGGGGATGACGATGGGGTCGTAGCCGTGGTGCTTTGCAACGGCCTTCGCGGTGTCGTGGGCGCGGCGCATGTCGGAGGAGTAGACGCGACCGAGGCGGGCGTTGGCGAGGCGCTGGCCGACGGCTTCGGCTTGCTTCTCGCCCATTTCGGAGAGTGGGGCATCGTAGGCCTGGCCGAGGGGGATGTTTTCGAAGAACTTCTGCTCGCCGTGGCGGATGAGAAGGACTTCGCACATCCCTTCGAACGATTCGAGGAAGGGGTTCTCGAGGTCGATGGTGCGGACGCGGCGGGCAGAGGTCACTGTGAGGTCCCGGGCATGGCGACGGCGGCGAGGTCGGGTTGTTCCTGGGCGACGCGCTTACTGGCTTCGATAAATTCCTGGAGGCCGGCGACGTAGGCTTCGAGCATCTTGTGGTCCATGGCGACGAGGATGCGGCGGGTGTAGACCTCGATGCCTCGTTCGAGGCGGCTGCAGGTGGTCTCGCCGGGCTCGGTGAGGTAGTTGCGGACAAGGCGGCGGTCGTCGGGATCTTCGGCGCGCTGGACGAGATCCATGCGGACGAGGCGGTCGACGATGCCGGAGATGGTGGGAGGGGTGACGCTGAGGCGGGTGGCGAGGTCGCCGGCGGTGACACCGGGAGATTCGCGGATGAGGAACATGACGCGGAGCTGGGCGGTGGTGAGGCCCATCTGGGCCCAGACACGGAAGCGGAGGGGATCCATCATGGTGACGCTCTCGCTGTGGAGGCGAAGAGCGGTATCGACGGCGTGCTCGGAGGTGACAGCTGGTTGGGACAAGGCGCGCCTCGCTGAATCTGGTTCGAGTTCCGTTCAGATTACCACGGGAAGGGCTGACGAGCGGATGAATAAGGTGTGACACTAAGGGGGTGACGTTGGAACTGGACCCGGGAACCGCGGCGCTGGGCAATCCGCGGCTGGTGCGTGCGATCGTGGAGGAGATGGGTGGCGGAGCGATCTCGTTCGAGCGGTTCATGGAGCTGGCGCTCTATCACCCGGAGCACGGGTACTACCGGAGGGCGGGGCGGATCGGGCCCTCGGGGGACTTCGTGACGAGCCCGGTGGTCCACCCGATGTTCGGCTGGGTGGTGGCGGCGTGGTGCCGGGATGTGTGGCGGCGGCTGGGGGAGCCGGGAGAGTTCAGGGTGTTCGAGCCGGGGGCCGGGGACGGGGCGCTGGCCCGGAGCGTGCTGGATTGGGCTGAGGGGCAGGCGGACGGTTTTGGGGAGGCGGTGAGATACGTCGCGTTGGAGCCGAACAGCCCGGGGTCGGACTCACGGGTTGAGTGGGCCCAGGCACCAATCGAGGGCGCCGAGTACGGGGTGGTGGTGAGCAACGAGTTCTTCGACGCACTGCCGGTGCGGCTGTTCGACGGGAGCGGGAGGGGTCCGGTGGAGGTGTACGTGGGTTGGGACGGGGAGCGGTTCGTCGAGGTGCAGGGGCCGGTTGCTTCGATCGACGGTGCTCCGGCAGAGGGGCGGTTCGAGGTAAGCAGCCGTGTGTACCCGGCGATGGAGGAGCTCTGCGGGCTGGTGGAGAACGGGGCGGTGCTGACGTTCGACTACGGCTATCCCCGGGAGGAGCTGTGGGCACCCTGGCGGACGACAGGGACACTCCTGTGTTTCTACCGGCACACGGCACACGAGGACCCGTACATCCACGTGGGCGAGCAGGACCTGACAGCGCACGTGAACTTCGACGATCTGGCGGCCGCGGCCGAAGCGAACGGGATGGAGACGGCGGGACCGGTGAGCCAGGGTGAGTTCCTGCATGCGTGCGGGGCCGGAGCGCTGGTGGAGGCGGTGCGCTCGAAGCTGAGTGAGTATTTCGAGCGGAGGCGGGCACTAGAGCGCCTGAGCGACCCGGCGGGTCTCGGGCGAATCCGGGTGATGGCGGCCGCCAAAGGAATCGGCGGGGGACTGCCAGGGTTCGAGGATGGCGTATGACGGAGACGCGGGTGCGAGCGGAACCGGTTGGCGAAGGGGACATCGCGCCGGACTTCACGCTGCCTGCGATTGCGGCCGATGGTTCGCAGGAGGAGGTGACGCTTTCGGAGCTGGTGAAGGCGGGGCGTGTGATGCTCGTGTTCTACCAGGACGATGGCATGCCTATCTGCACGAGCGAACTCAAGGCGTTCGCGCAGGAGCATGAGTTGCTGGCGGAGGCGGGGGTGCAGGTCTTCGGCATCAACACGAACGGCATCGGTTCGCACCAGAAGTTCCAGGAAAGGGACCGGTTCCCGTTTCCTTTGATTAGCGACTTCCACGGCGGGGCGGTGAAGGGGTTCGGGCTGTGGGATGCGGACGAGGGGAAATCGCGGCGGGCGGTGGTGATCGTGGGGGAGGACATGGGAGTGCGTTACTGCCTCCCCCACTTCAACCCGGGGAACGTGAGCGGGTTCGAGGAGATTTTCCGGGCGCTGGGGCTGGTCTAGGCGGGGCGGTCGCTAGCAATTTACAAGTGACTCGCGATGCGCTTAGGATCGATACGCAACCACATTGGAGGAGTCCAGAGATGGCCGATGACGGCTTCGAGTTCCCGGTGGACCGGACGCAGGTGATGTTGTTCGCGCGGAGCGTGCGAGACATCAGCCCGGTTTACTCAGACCCAGACCACCCGGATACGCAGGCGCAGGGC
>CAYPAZ010000282.1:0-3408 GCA_964408835.1 uncultured Anaerolineaceae bacterium | reverse complement strand
CTCGGCCTTCACCAGGACGCCGAGGTCGCCCGCGAGACGCTCGCGGGCATCGCCGCGACCCACCGCCGCCTCTCCCCCGACACGCTCATGGCCATGGGCATGGTCGCCGAACGCTACCGCACCCACGCAATCGAACTGCGAGCGGACTTTCCGGGAGTCTACGAGAAGCTCAAGGGCCGGCCCTGGCGCCGGCTCCGCACGGCCATGGAGAAGCGCCGCCCGACGCCGCTCGCCCGCTCCCGGGCTCGCACCTTCCGCCCGGACACCCTTCGGCCCGCCGATACTTCGCTCGATGCCGGACCCGGCGCCATCGAAACTCCGGTAGCCCCCGTCGAAGATCCCGAAGCCTGAGCCTCCGACCCCGAATCGCCCGCAACCCGCCTCCCCTGTAGACTCGCCTCCCACCGGGTCGCGAACCGTCCCTTCGGGCTGACCCAATCCAGAATCCAAAATCGAGAATCCCAAATCCTATGTCCGTTCTCGTTGATGCGAACACCCGTCTCCTCGTGCAGGGCATTGGCACGGAGGGGGCGAACCACATGCGCCGCTCCATCGCCTACGGCACCAACGTCGTCGCGGCCATCCACCCCCGGCGCGGAGGAGAGGAGCAGGACGGCGTGCCCATCTTCCCCACCGTCGATGCCGCGGTCCGCCAGACTGGCGCCAACGTCAGCATCATCTTCGTGCCCGCCCCCGGCGCCGCTGACGCGATCCTCGAAGCCGCGGGCGCGAAGCTGCCGCTGATCGTCTGCATCACTGAGGGCATCCCGGTCATGGACATGATGATGGTCAAGAAGGCGCTCACCGGCGGCCCCTCGCGCCTTATCGGTCCCAACTGCCCCGGCGTCATCACGCCCGCGACCAAAACCCGGGTCGGCATCATGCCCGGGGACGTGTTCCTCCCCGGTCCCGTGGGAGTCGTCAGCCGCTCCGGGACGCTCGTCTACGAAGTGGTCGCTCAGCTGACAGCCGAAGGTATCGGACAGAGCACCTGCATCGGCGTCGGCGGCGACCCCATCATCGGGAGCACCCAGCTCGAAGCCGTCCAGCTTCTGAACGACGACCCCGAGACGAAGGCGATCGTCATGGTGGGGGAGATTGGCGGTTCCGCCGAACAGCAGGCGGCCGCCTTCATCAAGGACCACGTGCAGAAACCCGTCGTGGCGTTCATCGCCGGCGCGACCGCCCCTCCCGGCAGGCGAATGGGCCACGCCGGCGCCATCATCTCCGGCGAGGACGGCAAGGCGGAGAACAAGAAGGCAGCCCTCCGCGCTGCCGGCGCCTACGTCAGCGACTCCCCGGCTGATATCGGTGCCACCATGAAGCGCGCCCTCCAGGAGCACGGGATAACCTGAGGCCATGACCAGCCTCGAAGACCTTCTCGATAGCTATGCCGCGGCCGCGACCCTCTTCGAGCGCACGTTCGAGTCCCTCGCGCCCGAAGTGACCACCGCACGACCCGCCGAAGGTTGGACCCCCGCCGAAGTCGCGGTCCACATGGCCGATGCCGAACTGGTCCGCGCCACCCGCATCCGCGTCATCCTCGGCGAACACGACCCCGTGCTCTTCACCTTCGACGAGGAGCGCTGGCAACAGCAACTCGCGTACTCAGCCCAGCGACCCCAACTCGCACTCGACCTCTATCGCGCCACCGTCACCGCCAACCGCGACCTTCTCCTTGCCATCGGTCCCGCCGCCCTCGACCGCCACGGCCTCCACCCCACCGATGGTGCCCTGACTATCCGCGGACTTGTCGAGCGTGGGATCCACCACGCCCACGAACACGCCGAGCAGCTCCGGGCGGAGTAGCCGTGTTGGGCCGCGCCGGGGCCGCGTTTCCCTTCCCTGACCCAGGGCTCTTATGCGGGCGTGAGGTCCAGGTGCAGCGACCTGAACCCGCGCAACAGCGACGAGGGCACGCGCTCGCCGCCTGACGCCCCCGGCCCGATCGACTCGTACCGGTCCAGCAGCCCGTTGATCGCCACTTTCGCCTCAAGCCGCGCCAGCGGTGACCCCAGGCAGTAGTGGATCCCGAACCCGAACGCCATGTGCAGCGAAAGGTCACGGTCCAGCCGGAACTCATCGGGCTCCGGGAACTCCTCCGGGTCACGGTTGGCTGCCGCATAACAGACCATGACCCTCCCACCGGCCGGGATCGTCACCCCGTGCAACTCCACCTCTCGTGTCGCCGTTCTCCACAAGAGCTGCACCGGGCTGTCGTACCGCAACGCCTCCTCGATCGCCGCCGGTACGAGCGACCGGTCGTCCCGCAACTGTGCCCAGAGGTCGGGACGATCCTTCAGCACGTTCAGCAAGTTGCTCAACAGGTTCGTCGTCGTCTCGTTCCCTGCGATCAGGAGCAGGATGCAGAACATCACCGTCTCCATGTCCGTCAGCCGCTCGCCTTCCACCTCCGCGTTCGCGAGGATGCCCACAAGGTCGCTCGTCGGCTCGACCTTTCGCTGGGCGATCGTGCTCGTGAAGTACATGAACATCTCCGCCATGCGGTTCTGCATGTCGCCGCCGATGCCTCGGTCGGTCACCCCCACGACTGCGTCGGACCACTCCTTGAACTTCTGCCGGTCGCCCTCAGGGATCCCCATCAACCGCGCAATCGCGATTACCGGCAACGGCACCGTCAGCCCCTCAACGATCTCGACGTCCTCTGTCCCCAACCCGTCAAGCAATTCCTCCACCACGCCCCGCAGTGATGGCTCTAATCCTGCCAGCACACGCGGCGTGAACGCCTTGTTCACCAGCCCGCGCAACCGCGTATGCGTCGGCGGGTCGCTCGTAATGATCGTGGTCGTGCCGCCCATCCCTCCTCCGCGCATCCCCGGCGCGATTCCCTGCGCCGAAGAAAAGGTCTCGTGATCGCGCAGCGTGTTGTACACGTCCTCGAACCGCGTCAGGACATACGTCCCGAACTCCGGCTCGAGGTACACCGGCGCCGTCTCGCGCAACTGGCGGTACACCGGATAAGGGTCCGCCCGCGTCGCCAGGTCGAAAATCGATAGGGTCTGCATCGTCGCCTCCGCGCGTAGCTTACTACCCGCGCCGGGCGTCGCGGGTGAAGCCCCCACCCCCGATCTGGTACCGTCACCCGGCAATCCCTCCGGAGGTCCGCCCCATGGCCGATACCGAAGCCGCTTCCCAGGCCCTGCTCCGCCAGCCCTACGGCATCTTCCTCGTTGGCTCCAAAGCCGGCCCGGAACTCAACCTCATGACCGCCAACTGGGGCACTCAGTGCTCCTTCGAACCGCGCCTCTACACCATCTTCGTCGAATCCGACGCCCACACCCGCAAGCTCATCGATGAAGGCGGCGTCTTCTCCGTCTCCTACGTTCCCGATGACTCCGAAGACATCATCAGCCACTACACCAAGCCCGCCGAAGTCGCCGGCGACAA
>CAYPAZ010000281.1:0-3416 GCA_964408835.1 uncultured Anaerolineaceae bacterium | reverse complement strand
CCGCCCCCTACCAACTCTGCGAACAGCCCGCCGCCGGTGCCGTACATCGGGTCGACCGCCACCGTCAGCCCGGCTCCCCGGATCCGCGAGATGTCCACCAGCCCACCCAGCGCCTTCAGGTACTCCGGCAGTGGATTGAACCGCTCGATTGCCTCTGAAGTCACCGCCGCGTGCGAAATCGAAGCCGGCCGCTCCAGGTACGGCTCCACTCGGCGCTCGATGTCCGCGACGATGTCCGGGCTCGCGCTGCCACCGTAGTGCGGCTTCACTTTGATGCCGTTCCAGTTGTAGGGGTTGTGGCTGCTCGTCACCACCACGCCGCCCGCCGCCCCCGCCTGGATGATGCGGTGGCTAATCGCCGGCGTCGGGGCCGGCCGGTCGGCGAGCTGAACCTGGAATCCACTACCCGCAAGCACCTGTGCCACCGCCACCGCGAACTGCTCCGAAAGGAACCGCGTGTCGTAGCCCACGATGAGCGGTTGGCTCTTCCCTCGTGTCTCCCCGAAGTGGTCCGCGGTTGCCTGCGCGCAGGCTCGTACATTCTCGAACGTGAAGTCTTCGGCGATAAGTGCTCTCCACCCATCCGTGCCGAACTTCACCGGGTTCCTATTCGCCATCCTGCCCATGATACCGCTCACCCGGTTCCAGACTCGTTCCACCGCTGACGACCGCCCCCTCTTCCACCACCGCCCCGGCCCCGGCCATCAGCCCACTCACCTTCGCCCCTGCCCCGATCGCCACCCCTTCCGCCAGCACCGACCCCTCCACCTGCGCTCCGCGGCCCACCCTCACTCGTTCCCACAGCACGGATCTCGTGACCTCCGCCCCCTCCTCGACGGCGCACCCCGGCCCCAGCACCGACCCCTCGACATCCGCACTCGCCGCCACCTCCGCATCCTCAGCAAGATGGCACCCACGGACGCCGTCCCGGTTCGGCGTCCGCGTCCCCCCCGCCAGCAGTTGCTCGTTCAGATGCAGGTAGCTCTCCGGCGTCCCGAACTCGCCCCACGTGCCCTCGAATACGTGCCCCAGCACGCGCCGCCGCCGCGCTACAAGCGACGGAAACAGGGTCTCCTCGACTCGCACCGCCCCCGGCGGGATCTCCCCCACCAACTCCGGCTCGAAGATCCAGACCCCCGCGTTCACTAGCCTCCCGGGCTCCGTGCCCCTCGGAGGCTTCTCCACGAACCCCACCACCAGCCCGTCCTCGTCCACAACCGCCACCCCGAACCGCGATGGGTCTTCGACCGGCGTCAGCGCAAGCGTCAGGTCGGCCTCGCGCTTCTCGTGCGCGCGCAGCGCCGCCGGGAGGTCCATGTCCGTGAAGATGTCCCCGTTCACCACCACGAACCTGCCCGCTACCCCGGCCACCTCCACCGCGTTCCGGATCGCCCCACCCGATTCAAGCCGCTCCCGCTCCAGCACATGCGCCACCCGGATGCCCGCATGCACCCCTACCGGGTACGCCGAAGCCAGGTCACCGTTATCTTGCCCGATCGCCAGCACCGCGCGCTCGATACCGGACCCGGCGAGCCACTCGAACAGGTACTGGATAGCCGGACGATTGCACACCGGGACAAGGCTCTTGTGCCGCCGGGCCGTCAGAGGCCTCAGCCGCGTCCCCTGCCCTCCAACGAGGACGATTGCGTCCAACGGGTCTCCGTTCTGGCCTAGAGTCCGGCTTCCCGCCGGAGAGCCTCAGCCCGGGTCGTGTCCTCCCACGGCACCTTCAAGTCGTCCCTCCCGAAGTGACCATACGCCGCCGTCTTCCGGTAGATCGGCTGCCGCAACTCAAGGTCACGGATGATGGCCCCCGGGCGCAGGTCGAAGTGCTGCCTCACCCCCTCCAGGATCTTGTGGTCCGTCACCTTCCCCGTTCCGAACGTCTCCACCCCGATGGATGTCGGATGCGCCACGCCGATCGCGTACGAAAGCATGAACTCACACCGGTCCGCCAGCCCCGCCGCCACGATGTTCTTCGCCACCCATCGCGCCGCGTACGCCCCCGAGCGGTCCACCTTCGTCGGGTCCTTCCCACTGAACGCCCCACCCCCGTGCCTCGCCACGCCACCGTACGTGTCCACGATGATCTTGCGCCCCGTCAGCCCCGCATCCCCCCGCGGCCCACCTACCACGAACCGCCCCGATGGGTTGATGTAGACGTTCGTCCCCTCGTCCATCAGCTTCGGCTCGATCACCGTATCGACGATGTGCCGGCGGATGTCCGTCTGGATGACTTCGTCGTTCACGTCCATCGCGTGCTGGGTTGAAACCACCACCGCGCTCACCCGCACCGGCTTCCAATCGTGGTCGTACTCGATGCTCACCTGCGACTTCCCATCCGGCCGCAGCCACGGCAGTTCACCGTTCTTCCGCGCCTCCGCCAACCGCCGCACCAGCCGGTGAGCCAGCGAAATCGTCATCGGCATCTTCTCCGGAGTCTCGTTGCAGGCGAAGCCGATCATCATCCCCTGGTCGCCCGCGCCCGTGTCCAGGTCCTCTGTCTCCGCCTGCCCCCGCCGCGCCTCGAGCGAGCGGTCCACCGCGTTCTTGATGTCCGGAGACTGCTCGCTGATGGCCGTGATCACCCCGCACGTCTCCGAGTCGAACCCGATCTCGCTCGACGTGTACCCGATGTCCTTGATCGTCTCCCGCACGATCCCCGGAATGTCGACATAAGCTGTCGTGGTGATCTCGCCCGTCACCAGCACCAGACCGTTTGTGATCGCCGTCTCACAGGCCACCCGCGCCCGCGCGTCCTGCGTGTAGATCGCGTCCAGCACCGCATCGCTGATCTGGTCGCACACCTTGTCCGGGTGCCCTTCGGTCACAGACTCCGAGGTCAGCACGCGCTTCTCGCCCATCAGTCTCCCTCTTTCCCCTTCCTGCGGATAGACGAAACCCCTCGCCTCCGAGGGGTTCTCACGCGCGCATCCTGCTGGTGCGCCCCTCTCCGGCGAGGGGCATCCTTCCGTGGAAGGACGCCTGTTGTTGTCCTTCCTGAGCGCAAGCGAAGGAAGGACCGCGTCGCTTTGGCACCTTGGTGGCGTAACCAGGTTGCCGGGCAATGCCCTCTTGACGCTCCCCAAACTCTACCAGCCCAAACCCTCCCGCGGAAAGGTCGCCTGTCCAGCGCCTCTGGCCGTGCCGAACATACGACCATGGATGCCGAGCAGTACCCGAGTATCTGGGAGCGTGCCGCAGCCCTTGGAGTCGACGTGGCGATCCTGCTCTACGCCGCGGGCTGCCTCTTCACCATCGCGATCTACGCCGGGGCCGACATCACCCTCCCCGGTTGGTGGGTGATGCCCCTGGCTGGCTCCGTGGCCCTGGCGGCGCTCTGGCGCTGGTGGCTCAGCCCGGGCTGCGCCGCGATCTCCATCAGGGTGTCGAGATTGTAGGTCGCCTTGGTGGCG
>CAYPAZ010000280.1:0-3420 GCA_964408835.1 uncultured Anaerolineaceae bacterium | reverse complement strand
ATGGTGCGCCAGTTGGTCCGCAAGACCGCGTGGGAGCTCGACCAGCGCCACCACATGGAGATCAGCGACAAGGTCGCCATGTGCAACTACCGCGCCAACCGGCTCGTCTGCGAAGCGGCGGACCGCGCAATCCAGGTGCATGGTGGCATCGGCTACACCCGCCACATGCCCTTCGAGCACATCTACCGGCACCACCGCCGCTACCGCATCACCGAAGGCTCCGAGGAGATCCAGATCCGCCGGATCGCCCAGGTGATGTTCGGATACGGCCGCCCGAAGGGCTGAGCATGGCCCTGACTCCGCCCGAGGGCGCGACTGCAGACTCGATGCTCGAGGGGATCGAGCACCTCCAGGCTCGGCTGCATGAGCTGCTCGCCGGGGACGCCTCGCCCGAGCTGTATCAGCGGCCCCCGCGGGGCACATGGTCCGCCGCCGAGATCCTCCGGCATCTGCTCTTCGCGGAGCAGATACACCTGCACAGGCTCCTCCCTCTGGAAGCCTCTTGGGCGACGGTCGGGCTGGGCCAGTTTGAGGTCACGAAAGAAGCCAGGGCAGCACGCATGGTCGGGACCGATGCCTCCACCATCTCCGAAGTGCTGGAAGCCTGGAGACGCGCCCACGCGCACGTGCGACCGCACATCACAACCGACACCGACGCCGTGCGGGTCGCTCTCTTTCGCAACCTCAGGCACCTCCGCACTCACACTCGTGAAGTCGAGCGCGTTCTCCGCCGAGCAGTTGGCTGATCCGACTACACCCGCACCCAATACTGATGCTTCCCTCGCATGACCTTCCCCAACTGCCCCTGTTCGTACAGGTACTCCAGGTGCGATAGCGTCTCCCCCACCGCTGCCCGCTGCATGAACGGCTCGAAGTCCTCCATCTTCCCCGTCGCCCATTTCACTCGTCCGGCCACTTCCCATGCCGTCGAGCCGCCCGAGTCTACACACCCCAGCATCTCCTCCAGCCGCTCCTCGTGGTGCCGGTGAATCTCCACGATCCGCTTCTTCAGCTCTTTGATCTCGAACTCGTGCGCCGGCAGCACCCACTCCACGTCCAGGTCCTCCAGCAACGAAAGCGACCGCATGTAGTCCCCCAACGGGCTGCCGTGCGTCTGTGAGTGCATCGAAACGTTCGGCGTGATCGTCGGCAGGATGTGGTCCCCCGTCAGCAGGATCTTCCGGTTGGGCTCGTAGAAACAGATGTGCCCCGGCGAATGTCCGGGAGTCCAGATGATCTCGAAATCGAAGTCGCCCGCCTTGATCGTCTCACCACCCTTCACCTCCGTGTCCGGGGGCACCGGCGATACCCGGTCGATCATGTTCATCGACCCCATAGACATCGAAGGCGCGTCCATCGGCGGGACCCCATGTGCCTCCATGTACTTCGTCATCTCGTCCGTCAGGCCCTTCGGCGCGAAGTAGCGCGCGTTGATGAACTCCGCGTCCTTCTCGTGGATCAGCACATCGCACCCCGAAAGACGCTTCAGCCGGCCGGCCATCCCGAAGTGGTCCGGGTGCACGTGCGTGATTGCCAACCGCGTGATCTCCGAAGGGTGCGAGCCGTGCTCCTTCATCCCCTCCTCCAGTGCCTGGTACGCCGTGTCCGTGTTCCAGCCACAGTCCACCAGCACCGTGTCCCCGCCGTCCTTGATCAAGTACGGCAGGACATAAGGGAGGCCCTTCGTCACCCGTGGGTGCTCCTCGAGATCCCTCCGCAGCGCCTTCGCGTCTTCGATCGTGAACTGGGGAAATGGGGTCAGCAGCTGGTAGACGCCGTCTACGATCTTCACACGCTCGCTCCGGGGCCAGGGCTCGCCTCCCGCTGGGCGGGTTTGGCGGCTCCTCGCATCCTACAGGTGCTTAGCTCCCAGCGAAACGACAACCGCCGCCCCACCGTCCCTAACGCCGTGATACTCCCCGCGCCACACTCGTCGGGTCGATGAACCGCGTCACCAGGAACGTCACGACGCTGATGATGATAGCGCCCAGCACCGCATCCCAGAACCCGTCGATAGCGAACCTCAGGTCGTCGAACTTCCCACAGAACCATGCAATCAGCGCCAGCAACGCCGTGTTGATCACGATCAGAAACAGCCCCAGGGTCAGCACTAACGCCGGTAGCGCCACCAGCACCAGCACCGGCTTGACGAAGACGTTCAGCAACCCCAGGAACAGCGCCACCGCGAAAGTGGTGAACCAACCGTCCAGGAAGATCCCATCCACCAGTTCCGCCGCCACCCAAACAGCCGCTGCCGAAATCAGCCACTGCACTGCGAATGCTATGACCTTCTGTTGGCGGGTCGGTTCCCTGCGCATCAGTCCAAACACATTCAGTCGCATCCGCGCATCCTACTCAAACCCTGCTAGGATTCCCACACTTTCCTCCAACGGAGTTTCACACCATGCGTCTCGGAGTCATGGTCGGCGAAGGCGCCGGCGCCCAGCCAGGAGTCGAGGGCGTCATCCAGAACGTCAAAGACTGCGAATCCACAGGCTTCCACACCGCCTGGATGGCCAACATCTTCGGCGTCGATGCCATCACCACCCTCGCCCTCGCCGGCCGGGAAACCAGCACCATCGAGCTCGCCACAGCCGTCGTCCCCACCTACCCCCGCCACCCCATGGCCATAGCCCAGCAGGCCCTCACCGCGCAGGATGCCTCCAAAGGCCGCTTCGTCCTGGGAGTCGGACTCAGCCACCAGGTGGTCATCGAAGGAATGATGGGGCTCTCCTACGCCCATCCCGCCCGCCACATGCGCGAGTACCTCGAAGTCGTCACCAAACTGGTCCGCGGCGAAGCCGTCGGCTTCTCGGGCGAGGAATACCGCGTGAATGGGCAGATCACCGTCCCCGTCTCCCGGCCACCCTCCGTCATGGTTGCCGCGCTCGGCCCCGTCATGCTCAAGATCGCCGGGCGCCTCACAGATGGCACCATCACCTGGATGACCGGGACCAAGACCCTCGCCGGCCACATCGTCCCGGGGATCTCCGAGGCTGCGAAAGCCAACGGCCGCCCTGCTCCTAGAGTCGCCGCCGGCTTCCCCATCGCCATCACCGACGACAAAGACAACGCCCGCCAAGTCGCCGCCCAGGTCTTCGTGGTCTACGGCCAGCTCCCCTCCTACCGCGCCATGCTCGACCGCGAAGGCGCGGCGAATCCCGAAGACATCGCCATGGTTGGCACCTCCGATGAAGTCCGCGCGCTGGTCGACGAGGCCCGCCAGGCCGGCGTCACCGACTTCATCGCCGCCCCCTACCCCGCAGACCCCACCGCCATCCCCCGCACCCAGGAGTTCCTCGCCTCCCTCCTGTAACGAGACCCCCGGAGTCCCGGCCCACCGCGGCCTGGAAAGCTCGCTGCCCCACCCCCGGAGTCCCGGCCCACCGTGGCCGGGGGCTCACCCCACCTGCCCCATGC
>CAYPAZ010000279.1:0-3485 GCA_964408835.1 uncultured Anaerolineaceae bacterium | reverse complement strand
GATAAGCTCCCCGTCGTTCTCCACGTCCAGCAACTGCACCAGCACGTGCATCCCACCCTGCGTGCCCGTCACCACGGCCCGGTCCCCGAACTCCTCCTCGAATGCCTCCAGCAGCGTCGCCCGCCGCCGCTCGTACACCTTCCGCATCCGCCGCAGGTGCCGCTCGAAGTGCCCCTCCTCGATGAACAGCGCCAGCACCGCCTGGTACAGCATCGCCACGTGCCGGTCCGCCAGCCACTTCGACCCCACCATCGCGTCCCGCAGGTGCGGCGGCGCCACCATGTACCCCATCCGCAGCGCCGGCAGCAGAATCTTCGAAAACGTCCGGGTGTAAATCACCCGCCCCGAGCGGTCGAGCCCCTGCAGGGCCGCCAGCGGCCGCCCCTCATACCGGAACTCCGAGTCGTAGTCGTCCTCGATGATCGTCGCGCCCGTCCGCTCCGCCCACTGCAACAGCTCCAGCCGCCGCGGCGCCGACATCACCGCCCCCGTTGGGAACTGGTGCGAAGGCGTCACGTACGCCGCCACAGCCTCGCCCGGCAGGAGGTCCGTCCGCAGCCCCTCGTCGTCGCAGGGCACCGGTACCAGCTCCGCGCCGTTCGCCTCGAACACGATGCGCGCCCCCTGGTAGCACGGCTCCTCGATCACCACGCGGTCGCCCGGGTCCACCAGCACCCGCGCCGCCAGGTCCAGCGCCTGCTGCGAACCGTTCACCACAAGCACGTCATCGGCGGAGCACCGCACCCCGCGCGATAGCTCCAGATAGTGCGCCAACGCCTCTCTGAGCCTCGGCAGCCCCTGCGTTGGGCCGTACCCCAGCAACTCCGAGGGCGGGTAGTCCAGCACCCGCTTCGTCAGCGTCCGCCACGCCTCCATCGGGAACTCGTCCAGCGATGGCGTCCCGTAGCGGAACTCGTACGTCGCGGCCTGGCGCTCGCCTGCCGCCTGCTCCACCGCGCCGGTCGTCAGCACCCGCCTCCCGAACGCGGAGACGCGAGCCTCGCCCAACCGTGTCGGCATCGGCCGCGACACCACCTCCGGCGCCCGGAACGCCTCGTCCGGGAGCCGCTCCGCCACATACGTCCCCGAGCCATGCCGCGAGTCCAGGTAGCCCTCGGCCAGCAACTGCTCGTACGCCTCGAGCACCGTGTTCCTCGCCATCCCCAGCTCCCGCGAAAGCTTCCGCGTGGGCGGTAGCTTCTCCCCCGGCCGGAACCGCCCCTCCAGGATCCCCTCGCGCACAGCATCCGCCAGCCGCATGTACGCCGGCCGGGACGGATCGTCTGGCACGTCGATGGTGATATCCAAAGTGGCCCCAGCTTACCATCCCGAATTGGCTACAGCACCAGTACCACTTCGCGAGATAGGCTCATTCCGGGCCACACCCCCAATCCAAAATCCGAAGTCCGATATCCAAATGAGCACCGTCCGCCGCACCGACTACGAACTCACCGACGAAGCTACTGCCTTCGCGTTCCTCGACGCGCAGACTCACGGCTTCCTCGGGTTCACCCGCCCCGATGGCTGGCCCGGCATGGTCGCCGTGAATTTCGTCCGCATCGGCCGCAGCATCTTCTTCCACGGCTCCCCCGAAGGCGAAAAGATGCGCAGCCTCGCAGCCGACCCCCGCGTCACATTCCTTGTGGCGGACGACTTCTCCATCATCCCGTCGTACTTCACCAACCCGCAGATGGCCTGCCCCGCGACCCAGTACTATCGCGCCGTGCTCGTCCGTGGGCGCGCCCGCATCCTGGGGACACGCGACGAGCGCGCCGCCGCCCTCCAGGCCCTCATGGAGAAGCTTCAGCCCGATGGCGGCCACCAGCCCATCACCGCCGACAACCCCATCTACATCAAGAGCCTCGATACCACCGCCGTGATCGAGGTCCCCATCGAAGAGTGGACCGCGAAGTTCAAGTTCGGCCAGAACCTCCCCAACCGGAAGCGCCTCTCAGTCGCCGAACAACTCCTCGACCGCGCCAACCCCCGCGACATCGAAACCGTCGACGCCATGGCCGCCGCGTGCCCCTTCGGGGGCGTGCCGGGCCGTAGCCCGTAACCCTGGGGTGGGGCCGGGCCGTAACCCGTTACCCGCAACCCGTTGCCCCTGGGGTGGGGCCGTAACCCGTTACCCGTAACCCGTAACCCGCAGAAGGCTCCCCGCAAGGGGAGCCTTCTGCCTTCTTCGGTGGAGCCGGAAGAGGTAGGAGAGACACCACTAAGCCGAAACCACCAGTGACCTACTCGCCGCGGCCAGCAGCGAGCAAGATCGAGAGGGCCGAGACCGACGCCCCTCGACCAGTGTGAACTGTCCTCTCCCGTTCAACAGGGGGGTGGAGGCGTGCAGGCAGCGACCGTGCCGGCCGTTCCCGCTGGGCATACCAGCCGGACCGGATGTGCGAGGTCGTATCGTGGTACTGGTCGCTTTCCATGCCGTTTTTCCTCTGGCGCCACGATACGGGACGCCAATAAACGCCCAAGCCTCCGTCCGTAAACCGTGCGCAAACTCGCCGCCAATCTGGTGTCAATGGGGTAGCGAACGTTGCCACTCAGTGGCCGCCGCGTCGAGTCGCCCGTTCCCCGAGCAGGTTGAGCGCCAGCACCGCCACCAGCCCCGCTACCCCCAGCGCCACCACCGCCAGGTGCGGGTCCCCCGACTCCGGCGCCCGGAACCCCCGGTCCTCGTCCAGGTATGGCCACAGGGCCCGCAGCGACCCCGCCATCAGCCCGACCAGCGCCGCCATGGTCAGGTCCCGAGCGTGTGCCAACAGCCATCGGAGCGCACTCGAGAACACCATCAGCCCGATCGCCGCTCCCGAAA
Organism: uncultured Anaerolineaceae bacterium; assembly: GCA_964408835.1. GTDB lineage: Bacteria > Chloroflexota > Dehalococcoidia > Tepidiformales > Tepidiformaceae > CAYPAZ01. Next base: position 664 of record CAYPAZ010000279.1, on the reverse strand, counting down.
GGAACACCGCGACATACCCCAGGTCGCGCTCGTGGATCGCATCGAGTGAGGCCTCGTAGATGCCGAACACCAGCAACAGGAACGCGCCGCTCACCCCCGGCAGGATCATCGCGCAGATGGCCAGCGAAGCCACCGCGAACACGTACAGCAGGTTTGGGTCGTGCAGCTCGCGGTCCGGCAACCCCGTGAAGCTGAACGCCACCACCGCCCCGACGGCCAGCACCACGATGGTCCGGTGGCTATGCTCCCGGATCCGCCGCCATGGGATGATGATCGACCCCGCGATGAGCCCGAAGAACAGCGCCCGCATCGGCTCCGGATACTCGTCGATGAGGTCGGGGATGAACCGCGCCCCGGTAATGATTGCTGTCCCAATGCCAAGCCCGAGCGGGATGACCAGCCGCCACTCTATCCGGCGGAGGTGCTCCACGAACGCCGATGGCTGGCCGCGCAGCAGCCGCGCCGCAGCCCTCGCCGCCTGGCTGATGGACTCCACCAACCGCTCGTAGATGCCCACGATCAGCGCCATCGTCCCGCCCGAGACACCGGGGATGACGTCGGCGCAGCCCATGAGGATGCCCTGCAGGTAGTGGCGAAGCTCGGGGCGGTGCACGTCCGTGAGCGTACGGGTCGCCGACCGGACTCGTGCCCAGAACGGTAGGTG
>CAYPAZ010000278.1:0-3489 GCA_964408835.1 uncultured Anaerolineaceae bacterium | reverse complement strand
ACGTGCAGGTAGCCGCCCCGACCGTGCCTTCCCATGCCCGCAGACCGGCGCGAGGATCATCGGACGCGAAGCCGGGGAGACAGCAGTACACCAGGCCGGGATTCGCGGCGGTCATGGTCTCCGGCCCGAGACCGAGCCGGTCCATCACACCCGGACGGAAGTTCTCGATGACGACATCCGCCGACTCGATGAGCCTCCTGGCGACCTCGACATCGGCCGGGGACTTCAGGTCGAGCGCGATGCTGCGCTTGTTCCGGTGCCAGGTCGCGTTGGCGGGGGTGTCCCAGGACGGCCCGCTGGGAGGGTCGACGCGGATCACCTCGGCGCCCTGATCCCCGAGGAGCATCGCAGCGACGGGTCCGGCCACATACTGGCCGAAGTCGATAACGCGAATGCCATCCAGCGCGCCGGGCACGCGTCCCTCCGGTCGGCAACCGCCGATGGAGGCGCATGATACCCGCCGAACGCGAGGGCTTCAGCACCCGTCAGGCGCCCGCGACTCTCCAGGTTGGCGGGTCGCCGAACTCCGCGCGGCGGCTGGCCGGTCGAGAGCCGTCGACATCGGTGAACCCGTACATGTCCGCAAGCTCAGCCGTGTAGAACACCTTGCCCGACTTCTCCATCGCGTCGGGGTCGGTGGCGATTGCCGCGATGCCCCGGCCCAGGAACCGGGCGGACTCCGTCTTCGTGATGTCGAACTGACTCATCTCCCTCGAGACCACCTCGACGCGCTCGGTGCGAATCAGCCCGAGCCAGAGCGACACCACGACGATGTTGTGTGGGCGCAGTTCGTGCGCCATGTCAAAGGCCATACGGTCCACCGCCACCTTGCCCACGCCGTAGCCCGGGGTGTACCGATAGGAGTGTCCGCCTGAGCTCGAAGTGTTGACGATCAGGCCCGAGCCCTGCCGCACCATCATCGGCGCGGCAAACGCGCTCGCCACGTACGTGGACCTCACGCCGACGTCCATCATCTCGTCCCATGCTGAGATTGGCATCTCCCAGAACGGCAGCCCGCTCAGTAGCGATTCCGGCACGATATAGGCGTTGTTCACGAGGATGTCGAGCCGGCCCTGCTCCTCCTTCACCCGCCTGAATAGCGCCTCAACCTGGCTATCGTCACGGTGGTCGCATACGACGGGGATGCCCTTGCCACCGAGGAGCGTCACCCCTGCCGCCGTCTCCTGGATGGTCCCCGGGAGCTGCTTTCCCATCACGAATGGGCCCATCCCCTCCTTGTTCGAGCGCCCGGTGACATAGACCGTCGCCCCCTCTGCGCCGAGCTCCTCCGCGATGCCCTTGCCCGCGCCCCGGCTCGCGCCAGTCACCACTGCCACCTTGTCCGCCAGTCGGTTCGTCATTCCTGCCTCTCTCACTTCCGGTTTCGTCTGAGTAGTCCGCGCAGCACCAGGTCCGCCATCATTCCGGAGATGTGGTCCGGCGTGGCCCAGTTGGCAGGCCGGTACCAACGCGGGAATGAATTCACAAGCCCGAGGATGCTCAGCGCCAGCAGCGTCACATCGGCAGGGCGCAGATCGAGTTCGCCGGACTCGAGTCCTTCGAGAAGCACCTGCTTGTACGCTTCCTCGATGATGGTCCTGCTGGTGAACCAGCGGACGCGGCTCTCGCCCTGGAGCCACTGCGCATCGAGCATCGCCACGCGCTGGTTGTGGGGGTTCCTCACCCAGGAGTCGATGTGGACGCGAATCAGCAGGCGCATCCGCTCGGATGCCGGGAGGTCGGCCTTCACGATCTCCGTCATCTCGGATGCGGTCTCCCCTGCCGCGTCGGAGAGGACCAGGGCGAGCAGCGCCTCTTTGCTTTCCACCCAGTGATAGAGCGTCGCTTTGCGGACCCCGAACTCCCGCGCAATGTCGACCATCGAGGTGCCGTGAAAGCCATTCTCAGCGAACAGCCGGGCGGCGACGCCAACTAACTCTTGCCGGCGCTCGGCCGTTCGTTCCTCCGCGGGGGTGGAGGCCGCCGTGGGAGCGCTCTCTGACTCCGCTACCACAGCTTTGCCAGCCTTCGGGCTCATACCCACGGCTCTGCCATGTCCACGGTCCGGCCGAGTACAGCCATGCTCTCCCCCTCGCTCGACCAGGCGAGTGCGCGCTCCTTCGCCCTCCGGCTGAAGAAGTTTAGATCGTACTCCTCCGTGACACCGATACCCCCGTGGAGCTGGTGGGCGAGCAGCGTCACCTCCACTGCGGTCTTCGCCGCCCAGGCCTTCGCCGTCGCCAGCTCCTCCGCCCGAGCGATTCCCTCGTCCAGCTTCCAGACCGCTTCGTAGGCGAGGAACCTGCCTGCCTCAACCATTGTCGCCATGTTGGCGCAGTGGTGCTGGACCGCCTGGAAGGTGCCTATCGGCCGCCCGAACTGGACGCGGTTGGCCACGTACGCGACCGTCATTTCGAGGGCCTTCTCGGCGACGGCTATGCACTGGGCCGCGGAGAGAGCCTGGCATACCGCCGCGAGGCTTTCCGCCACAGGCGCGCCCCATGACTGTTCAACAACTGTCCCGCGGTACTCCACGCGGGCCTTCGGGATCCGGCCAATGTGGTCGAGCGGAGTGGCCAGCACGGAGTCATTCGCCGCGAGCACGAGGTGGAGCCCGTGGCTTCCCGACGAAACGCGCGCGAGCACAAGGTGGTGGCTGGCGGACTGCCCGTAGTCGACGAACCACTTCCTGCCCGTCAGGGCCCCCACTTCGACTAACGCTGCCACCGTCCCCGGGCGGTCGTCCTCTTCGAGGATAGCGGGGGCGATGGTCATCTCACCAGCCATCACTGCGCTCGCGATCCCGGGAGGGATGCCGCCATCCGAGCGCATGGCGTAGCAGGCGGCCATCGTCTCCATGTAGGGGACGACGGCCGCCCGGCGCGACAGCTCGTGCACGGCCACAGCCACTTCCACCAACCCGAGGCCCTCGCCTCCGGTGGCCGCATCGAAGGGCAGGCTCAGCCACCCGTTCGCCTGCAGGAGCTTCCAAAGGCGTTCGTCCGCGGTGCCGGACCGTTCACACTCACGGACCTGCTCGAACGGTGCTTCGCGCTCAACCAGGTCACGCAGTGAGTCGCGGAGGAGCATCTGCGCCGGGTTCAGGTCTGGCTGCATTGAGCATTCCTCACCGGGGCAACCCGAGCCCGCGCTGGGCGATGATGTTGCGCTGGACCTCGTTCGCGCCCGCAGTGAACCTGGATATCGGCGAGAACCGGTAGGAGCGCTCGATCATCCCTCCAGCCAGCGCGTGCTCGTCCGCGGCGGACAGGGCGCCATAGCGCCCGAGCAGGTCCATGCCCACATCGCTGAGCCGTGATCGCAGCTCCGTGCCCCAGGCCTTCACCATCGAGCCGTGCATCGTCGGGGACTCGCCTGCCGCCACCTTCGCAGCGCACGCGTAGACAAGCGCCCGGAGGACATGCAGGTCTCGCTTCAGCTCCGCCAGCCGGCTGCGCGCACCCGCCTCCTCAAGGCGGCCGTCACGGT
>CAYPAZ010000277.1:0-3505 GCA_964408835.1 uncultured Anaerolineaceae bacterium | reverse complement strand
TCGGGCTCTGGATCGGCATCATCATCGGCGTGTCCGGCAACGAAGTGCTTGCGTTTTGGGTACCGATCGCGGTCGCGGTCCCTACCGGATTCGCGTTCTCCCGGATCGTTCGCTACTGGATCCTCAAGCGGGGCCTGGTGAAGCCGCGGCCGGGGAAACGGTAGCCCGTTCCAGCCAGATTCCACCTGCTGGCCCTTCGCCGTGGACCGGCCGCAGCCCCATCCTGAACCAGAAGTACACAGCCAGTCCGCGGTCGGGCGGCGCCCAGGCACGCGCCAGATGCACGTCTTCGTTCGCCTCCAACCCCCGGACGAGCGCCCGCGCGGCATCTGAGCCCAGCCCCCTGCCGCGTAATGGCTCGTCGATGCAGAGAGCCCGCAGCGTCACCACGTTCCCCTCCACCTCCAGACGCACTGATCCCACCCGGGTACCGTCCCTCCACACCCCGTAGCCCCCCGCCTCGGGGCGAAGCGCCACCTGTTCTCCGACGATCTCGATCGACGTGGTCACGGCGCCAGCCAGTCCGCGACTTCGGCTGCCACTGTCGCGGTGTCAGCCCTCACCATCGTGCACTGGGGGAGCGCGGCCACGAAATCCCGCCCGTAGCCCTTCTCAAAAACTCTGCGGTCGAGGACTGCCACCACCCCCCGGTCCGACCGATGCCGGATGAGGCGGCCGAAGCCCTGCCTGAACCTCAGCACGGCCGAGGGCAGCGAGTAGCGTCCGAACGGGTCCTCGTACTGCTCCGACCGCGCACGGTGCACAGGATCAGTCGGCACGGCAAACGGCAACCGCGCCACCACCAGCAGCGAGAGCGCCTCGCCGCGGATGTCAACGCCCTCCCAAAAGCTCGCGGTCCCGAGGATCACGCTGCGAGGGTTCTCGATGAGGTTCTCCGTGAGCTGGCGGGGCGTGCCGTCGATGCCCTGCGCGAGCACGCTCAGACCGGCCTCCTCCAATCGCGGCCGGATCGCCTGGGCGGCGCGCTGGAGCGCGGAGTGCGACGTGAACAGCGCAAGGGTCCGGCCCCCGGCTGCGAGTGCCAGCTCCTCGATCACACGGGCTGAGGCATCGCCGTATCCCGGATCGTTGGGTTCAGGCAGGTCGTTCACTGCCGCGAGGAGGGTCGAGGCCTTGTAGTCGAAAGGAGAACCCAGTTGCAGCGTCCGGGGTTGCTCCAGGCCCATCCGTTCCGCCGCGAAGTCCATTCCTTCCGCGGTGGCTAGCGTGGCGCTTGTGGCCACCACCGTCCGCTTGCGTGAGAAAAGCTCCTCCCAGAGCGTGGGGCCGACCTGCAGCGGAGCGGAGTTCAGCGTCGCAAGGCCGTCCCTGTCCTTGCTCGCCCAGACGATAGTGGCGTCCTCCGAGGGCTGCATGAGCCGGGCATGGAGGTTCCTCAGCTCAGCGACGCGCCGGGCTCCGCTCTCAATTTCCCCAGCGAGAGCGTCGGGCTCTTCGACCAGCGCGGTCTCCCGGATGATTCTCGCGGCGTTGTCCGCCGCCCGTACCACCGCACCCAGCGCGCGGTCGAACGCCTCCCAAGCTGTTTCGGCGTCGGTCCACTCTGGCCGCGCCTGGACCGCCCGGGTGATGAGCAACCGGTCGTCCTCACCGCGAGGCGGCAGCAGCCGCGAGACAGCCTCAAGGCAGGGTCCGATGCCCTCTCTCGCAGTACGAACAGACTGGATGATGTCGTCGCCCGCCATGCTCGCCGCTCCCTCAGGCAACGCGCGAAGCAGCGTGGCGGCGCCACCTTCCCGCTGGTCGCGGGCGGGCGGCCGGTGGAGCCCGTCGAGTGCTTCCGCGATCAGGCGCCGGCTCACCACCCCTCCGAACTGCTGGGTGGCCTGGTCCTCCAGGTTGTGGGCCTCGTCTACCACAAGCAGGTCGAAGCCCGGCAGCGCGCTCCCCCCCGAAGCGATGTCGGCGAGCAACAGCGCGTGGTTAACGATCACCAGATGCGCCGATTCAGCCGCCTTCCGCGCTCGCTGAAGGAAGCAGTTCCCCTCCTTCACATAGACGTTCGGGCGAGCAAGGCAGTCCGCATCCAGGGCCGAATATCGCGGCCAGGCAAGCCACTCCGCCTGCCCCAGGCTCAGCTCGGAGCGGTCGCCGGTGGTTGTCTGGGGAAGCCAGAGCAGGACGGAGGCCGCGAGCCGTGCGAAGTCCGGGTCGGCGAGGTTCGCCGCGAACGAAGCCGTCCAGCGCCGCACACAGAGGTAATTAGAACGCCCCTTGAGAACGGAAACACGCAGGTCACCCTCCTCGGAAACCGCACCCGCCTGGACCAGCATCCGCCGGAGCGCCGGGATGTCATGCCTCAGCAGCTGCTCCTGGAGCGCGATTGTGTTCGTGGAGATCACCACGCGCTCCCCGTTGCGAAGTGCGTGGAGCGCCGCCGGGACAAGGTAGGCCAGGCTCTTGCCGACTCCCGTCCCCGCCTCAATAAGCCAGTGCCCGTTCTCGGCGAACGCCCTCCGGACGGCCTCAGCCATCTCGGACTGCTCCGCCCTTGGCTCGAAGTCGGCCAGCGCGACCGAACCCGCTGCGAGAGCCGCCGCGACCTGCTCAGGGGGCACTGGCAATGGCGGATCTTGCCTCTCGAGTGCAGGCATGGCGGGCACGGGCCGGATCGCGGGCATCGCCCGCTCTGCCGGCGGAAGGTCCTGCCATCCATGGCCCGCGATGAGGTCCGCGAGCACCAGGTCCTGCATCCCCACGAGGCGCGCCAGCTGGTACCGCAGCTCCCGGGGTATTTCCTCCGCGACCGCGAGCAAGCGGGCGAAGACGCGGGCCGCTGTCTCCGCATCTGCGGCCGCCCGGTGGTGTTCGAGCCCGTCAACGCCCAGCGCCGCCGCCAGCTCCATCAGTCCCCGAGGCTGGCGGTCCGGCATCAGGATCCGCGAGAGCTCGGCCGTATCGATCCCTGGCGCCCCGAGGTGCACCCCCTCGCGCATGAGAAACCCAACGTCGAACCCGAGGTTGTGGCCAACCACCGGGCCCTCGCCCACGAATCGCCGCAGTGCATCCGCGACCTCCACCAGCGCCGGGGCGTCCCGCACCGTCTCGTCCGTGATCCCGGTCAGTTGCTGGATGAACAGCGGGATGGGCCGCCCGGGGTTCACGAGGGCCTCGAAGCGGTCGAGTACCCTGCCCCCGGCATCGAAGCGGACAGCGCCGACTTCCGTCACGCGATCCTGCTCTGGGTCCAGCCCGGTCGTCTCCACATCCAGCGCGACGAAGGTTGCTACCATCCGAACATCCGTGCTGGCCATTCTACCCACGTCAGGCTCATGCGCTCAGCCTCCACGACGCGCGCGACATCCGCTGTCGGCTATTCGTAGAACGGGATCGGTTCCGCGGCTTCCCAGTAGTTCTCGAGCTTGCCTTCGGGGAGCCCGCGCCCGGGGTGGAATCGGCCCTTGTGCATCTGCTCCACCATGTGCGTCTGGCTGGTGATCTCCTCTTCGAAGACCGCGCAGAAGTAGCCGATGCCCTGGGTCGA
>CAYPAZ010000276.1:0-3511 GCA_964408835.1 uncultured Anaerolineaceae bacterium | reverse complement strand
AGAGATCCCCGGGCTCTTCATATCCATGAGCAACATCGAAATGCCGCGGTGCTCCGGCGCGTCCGGGTCGGTCCGGGCCAGCATGAACATCCAATCGGCCCGGTGGGCGCCGGAAGTCCAGATCTTCTGGCCGTTGACCACGTAGTCGTCGCCATCTCGCACGGCCCGCGTCTGCAGGCTCGCAAGGTCAGAACCCGACCCCGGCTCGGAGTAGCCCTGGCACCACGTCACCTCGCCCGAGGTGATGCGAGGCAGGTGTTCCTGCTTCTGATCGTCCGAGCCGTACAGGATGATGATCGGGCCGATCATTGTGACGCCCATGCCGCCGACCGCAGGGGCGCGAGCCTCGGCCATCTCCTCGTTGAAGATGAATTGCTCGATGGGAGACATCCCCGCGCCGCCGTACTCGGTGGGCCAGTGCGGAGCGATCCACCCCTTCTTCGAGAGGGCCTGTCGCCACTGCTTCAGGAAGTCGGCGTGCTCATCCCCTGCCTCCTGCTCCATGTATCCCGGCGTCTTCCGGTCGGCAGGCAGGTTCTCGTTCAGGAAGCGGCGAACCTCGGTCCTGAACTCGGCTTCGATGGCGGTGTCCTGGAATTCCACAGTCCCTCCGGCGCCCCTCGAGGCGCGCTCTTCAATTTGAATGCGCGCATCCTATCGGAATTCCGAACGTCTCGCCTCCCGCGTTGACGGTTCGAGGACCGGCCTCTAGCCTCTCTGCCTCCCGCAGGTGGGCGGGTTGAGCCACCATGCGGTGCTCGACAGCAGGCGGCTCATCGGCGAACACCTCATCCCTACTCCTCGCCGAAGTGATCCGGGCTACGTGAACGGCTCCTCCTCACCGGCCGGCACGGGTACCTCGAACACGTTCAGTGTCATCGATACCAGCCCGTAGTAGCCCACCACGCCGATGACGTCGACCAATCCCTTCTCGCCCAGCGACGCCAGCGCGCGGGCGTATGTCTCGTCGCTCACCCGGCCGGTGGCAAGATACTGGGAAACGAAAGCGTGCGTGGCCGCGAGGTCCTCCCGCTCGAGAGTGACCGGTGCACCGACCCGGATCGCCTCGATCACGTCGTCGCTGAGTCCGGCCTGCCGCGCGAGCCTGGCGTGGGCCCAGAACTCGAACTGTGCGCGCCAGTGCTTGCCGGTGAGCAGAATCGCGAGCTCCAACAGATCGTTGGGGAGTCCGGTCTCGAACCGCCCGTAGGCGCCCAGCCGCTGCGCCACATCGGCGAGCCCGGGGCTGCGGAGCCAGGCTTCGAACGGTCCGCGCATCCCTCCTCGTGGACCGCTGCGGATAGCGTCCGCGACTTCCCGTTGCTCCGGGGTCATTGCCTCGTAGGGGAGGGGATCAAGTCGTGGCATGCGTTGCTCCTCGTTTAGCAGCCCAGCTGCGCGGCCAGGTCCAGGAAGTCTGTCGCGTTCAGCTGGAACGCGGGGTCAGGCGATAGATCCACCTTCACGCTCGGGCCGGCTTCCGCTGCCCTGGGCACGAAAGCAGCCTGCAATCCGACAGCCTGGGCTGCCTTGAGGTCGTTCTTGTGAGCAGCCACCATCAGGACCTGCCGGGGTTCGAGGTCCAGCAGGCGGGCCGCGGCGAGGTAGCACTCCGGCGCAGGTTTGAACGCCCCGGTGACCTCGGCCGAAAGCACGCAATCCCAGGTCAAGCCCGCGTACTTCGCCATGTCCACAAGCAGTGACACATTGCCGTTGGAGAGGGTCGAGACCACGAATTTCGAGCGCAGGCGCGCCAGCCCGGCTACAGAATCCGGCCATGGCTCCAGGCGGTGCCAGGCATGGTTGAACTCACGCAGCTGCTCCTCGCCCAGCGACTCGATCCCGCGCTCGCTCAGCATGGACTCCAGCTTGCGACGGTGGAGTTGGTCGGTCGTCATGAACGGCAGTTCACCGGCAAGGACCTTCCTGATGCCCCCGATGTAGCCGTCGTACCGCCACTCGTCTGTGAAGGTCTCCCAGTCTGTGGAGACGCCGAAGCGGCCGCCGAGCTCCCGGCACTGGCGAATGACGCTGGAGCGCCAGTCGACCACGGTGCCGAACACGTCGAAGGTCAGCGCTTTGACATCGGTCAGGGACATGGGGGACTCCTTCGGCCTTGGGAAGCTTAGGGCGGCGAACAAGATCCGGCCATGCTGCATGCTCGCGGCGACAGGCGGCACCCCTTAGGCTTTGGAAAGGAGGCCCTCCGAAGCTGACCATGGCCGGTGAGATTCCACCACCACCCGCAGTCAACCTCAACCTGAACGTCCGGGGACTGGGCTACTCCGCCACCCTCGCGATTAACGAACGAAGCAAACGGCTGGCGGCAGAAGGGCGCCACGTCTATCGCCTCGGGCTCGGCCAGTCGCCCTTCCCGGTCCCACAGCCTGTGGTGGACGAGCTGAAGGCGAACGCCCACCAGAAGGACTACCTCGATGTCTGCGGGCTGCCGGCGCTGCGCGAGGCGGTCGCTGCCTACCTCTTCCGCCGGCACAACGTCGAGCGGACATCTGACGATGTGCTGATCGGTCCCGGGTCCAAAGAGCTGATGTTCATCCTGCAGCTCGTGTACTACGGAGACCTTGTGATACCCACGCCGAGCTGGGTTTCATACGCGCCGCAGGCGCACATCATCGGACGGCATGTGCGATGGGTTCCGACCACGGCCGAAGACGGGTGGCCGCTCCTGCCCCGGGAGCTGGACGCTGTGTGCAGAGACGATCCGTCGCGACCACGGCTGGTGGTACTCAACTACCCCGCGAACCCCACCGGCCAGACCTATTCGCACGACGCGCTGGCGGAGCTCGCCGAGGTGGCACGGAGGTACCGCGTGATCCTGCTTTCGGATGAGATCTACGGCGAGCTGGACCATGCTGGTACCCACGTCTCGATCGCGCGCCTCTACCCCGAGGGCACGATCGTCAGCGGCGGACTGAGCAAGTGGTGCGGCGCGGGAGGCTGGCGGCTTGGGACGTTCACCTTCCCGCCAGGACTGGCGTGGCTCCAGGAAGCCATGGCCGTTGTCGCAAGCGAGACATACACCTCGACCAGCGCCCCAATCCAGTACGCCGCGGTGCGTGCGTTCCAGCTTGGGATCGAGATCGAGCGGTACCTTCTCCATGCGCGGCGCATCCTCCAGGCCCTCGGCCGGATGTTCGCCGGCCGCCTGCGGGATGTCGGGGTCCTGGTGCCAGATCCCGATGGAGCGTTCTACCTGTTCCCTGACTTCGGCCCCCTCGCGCCCCGACTCGCGGAGCGGGACATCCGCTCCAGCGCCGGGCTCTGCGAACAGCTCCTCAGCGATACGGGCGTCGCCCTGCTGCCTGGCTCCGCGTTCGGCCGCCCCCCTGGGGAGCTGACGGCCCGCCTCTCGTATGTGGACTTCGACGGTGCCCGAGCTCTGGTGGCCGCCGAAGCCCACGGGGATGAGCCGATCACGCCCGAATTCCTGGAGACGTACTGCACGAACGTCGTCCGCGCCGCGGATGAGCTAGCCAACTGGCTCGACTTC
>CAYPAZ010000275.1:0-3520 GCA_964408835.1 uncultured Anaerolineaceae bacterium | reverse complement strand
CGCCGCCGCGTCCGTGCTCGCCCGTGTCACTCGACCCCCAGCCGCGCGCCGATCCCCGCCCCCGTCAGCGTGTCGAGCGCCAGGTTGCGGTCGTTGAACTTGCGATAGTAGCGCCACATCCCGGCGTGGTGCGCGCGCATCGCCCGGTACACGTTCCGCCGCGAACTTCCCCCCACCCGGTGCCGCACGCGCGCCATCGGGAAGTACACCACCCGCAACCCCGCCTCGTGGACCCGGCGACAGTAGTCGACATCTTCGATGCTGAAGAAGTACCCCTCGTCCAGCAACCCCACAGCCTCGATGGCCCGCCGGTGAACCAACGCGCAGGAAAACGCGACCCAGTCGACCTCGCGTACCTCGTCGTGGGCCCAACCCGTCATCAAGTACTGGCTCGACCAGGGGTTCCCCGGAGCAAGCTTCGTGATGAGCGAGTGACGGTTGAACAGGGCGGTCAGGTGACCCGGGAACCGGCGGCACGAAGGCTGGAGCGTCCCATCCCGATTCTCGATGCGGACGCCAACCACGCCGGCGTCCGGCTGCTGTCCCAGGTACGCAGCGGCGCCGGCGAGCCCGCTATCGAGGAGGACGGAGTCGGGGTTGAGCAGCGCGATGACCTCGCAATCGGGCAGCGCTGCTACCCCCTGGTTGACCCCGCCCGCGAACCCACGGTTCGTACGGTTCCCGAACGTCCGCACGGCCGGGAACTGCTCCTTGACCGCGTCCAGCGTGCCATCCGTCGAAGCGTTGTCAATCACCACCGTCTGGCCCAGCGCCGATGGCAGGTGCTCCTCGATCGACGAAAGGCAGCGCAGTGCGAGATCGCGGCACTCGTAGGTCACGACCACGATCCCAAGCGTTGTCAACGGATCGCCTCGCGATAAACCGCTACCGTCTCCTCCGCGGCCCGCTCCCAACTGAACTGCGCGACGTGCTCGAGTGACTTCTTCGAGAGCTCGCCCCTGGCAACAGGATCCTCGACCAATCGCCGCATCTCGGCCGCGACTTCCAGTGGGCTACCCGGTTTCACGAACGGCGTGATGCCCTGGTGGTACTCATTCATCGCGGGGACATCGGTGCAGATTGCCGGTGTCCCGCAGGCCATTGCCTCGACTGGCGGCAGCCCAAACCCCTCCCACGCTGACAGGAACAGCAGCGCCGTCGCCCCCGAGAGCAGTTCCGGAAGGTCGCGACGTGAGACATAACCGGGGAAGTGTACCCTCGTGCCGACACCCAGCCTCGCGGCTTCACGCTCCAGGGCCTTCCGAAGCGGCCCCTCGCCGGCCAACACCAGGTGGGCGCCGCCTGCGACGCCCGACTCGAGAAAGACCAGCCCCCGGATCGCGTCCACCGCCCGCTTCCCCGGCTCGAGTGTCCCCACCATGAGGAAATACGGCCCCTCGAATCCCAACCTTACGGACACCGCAGCACGGGAGGCCTCGTGGTCGCGTGGCTCGAACCCCGGCCGCGGCGCCTCGGGGACGATGTCGATGCGCTCACGGGGGTACTGCAGGCGCTCCACGATATCGTTCGCTACCGCCCGCGACGGCGCGATGATCCTCGTGGCCCGCCGCGAACTCTCCGCGAGAGCGCGGTAGTACGCCCTGTGAGGGACGCTGTACCGCCGCGGCATCCGCATGAACGTGAGGTCATGGACCGTGGCGACCGAGGGCACGCCCAGCCCGAGCGGTACCGTGAAGTGCGGCCCGTGGTAAACCTCCGCGCCAACGAAACCGCCAAGCCTCGGCAACCGCCCGAACTCCCACCCGGTGCGCACGGCAGCGCTGCCGCGCGGGGACCGCATCTCCTCGTTCCCTGGCATCCCTTTCCACGGAGTCGCCACGATGAGGTGCACATCGTGGCGGGCGGCCAGGGCTCGCGCCAGCTCGACCGTATACACCCCCGCGCCGGCCGGCCGCCGGGGCACCGCGGAGGCGTTGTAGAGCACTTTCAGAGGTTCGGAGGGCGCCACGGAGCGAATGCTACGGCACCCCCTCGGCATGCACATCGCGCGGGGGCCCTAACTCGGCCCGGTGCTATCATCGGCCAGTTATGAAAGGTGTCGTGTTGGCCGGAGGGAAGGGCAGCCGCCTTCGCCCGTTCACCTATTCCGGCGCCAAACAGCTGGTGCCCATCGCGAACACGCCCGTGCTCCATTTCCCTGTGCGCCAGCTGGTCGAAGCCGGCGCCACCGAAATTGCGCTGGTCGTCGGGGACACTGAACCTCAGATCCGCGAGGCCATGGGTGACGGCTCCGCTTTTGGCGCGCGATTCACCTACCTTCGTCAGCCCAAGCCGCTCGGCATCGCCCACGGCGTGGCTCTCGCGCGTGACTTCGTCGGCGCCGACTGCTTCGTGGTCTACCTCGGCGATAACGTGCTCCACGGCGGCATCAGCGATTTCGTGGCGCGGTTCGCCGTCAGCTCGGCAGCGGCGTCAATCGTCCTCAAGGAAGTCGCCGACCCCCGCGCTTTCGGAGTCGCGGAGCTATCCGGGGAGCGGCTCGTCCGGGTACTTGAGAAGCCGGCCGTTCCGCCGACCAGCCTGGCCGTCATCGGCATCTATGCCTTCACTTCCGCTGTGTTCGACATCATCGCTCGCCAGACCCCGAGCGCACGCAACGAGCTTGAGATCGCCGACACCATCAACGGCCTCATCGCCGCCGGCCTCGAAGTCCAGACCGAAGTCACTACCGCCTACTGGATCGATACCGGCAAGATGGAGGACATGCTGGAGGCAAACCGCGTTGTCCTCGATTCCATGTCTGGGGGCGTCGCCTCCTCAGCACGCGTGGACCGCAGCACCCTCGACGCACTGGTCTCGATCGGAGAGGGAGCCGTGGTCGAGGACTGCGAACTCCTCGGGCCAGTTGTCATCGGCGCCGGAACCCGGCTCCGCAGTGCCCGCATCGGGCCGCACGTTGCTATCGGCCGGGACTGCGCAGTTTCGGGCAGCGCCATCCGGAACTCGATAGTCATGGACGAGACGGAGGTGCGTGACTGTCCCGGAGTCCAGGACTCCATGATCGGCCGCTTCGTGCGGGTGGCCGGAGCGCCGGCGGGGTCGCGTCTCACACTTGGCGACCACTCCTGCGTCGAGGCAGGCCGTTGAGGGCGCTCGTCACCGGTGGTTGCGGGTTCATCGGCTCCCACGTCGTCCGCGGGCTGCTGGCCGATGGCTGGCAGGTCACAAACCTCGACCTCCTGACCTACGCCTCCAACCCGCTGAATTTGGGTACTTCCGTCACTGCGCCCGGCTACACCTTCGTCCAGGGTGACATCTGCGACGCGCCTCTCGTGCGCCAACTCGTCTCAGGCCACGACGTCGTACTCAACTTCGCCGCCGAGACGCATGTGGACCGGTCGTTGCTCGACCCGGCGGTGTTCGTTCGCACCGATGTCGAGGGGGTCGTGTCTCTATTGGAGGCGATGCGCGCGAACCCCGGCGCCCATCTTGTCCACATGTCCACGGACGAGGTCTTCGGGTCACTGCCCGAGCCCTCAGAGGCAGCCGAAGACGCGCC
>CAYPAZ010000274.1:0-3546 GCA_964408835.1 uncultured Anaerolineaceae bacterium | reverse complement strand
AAGTGATCGTGGCTGGCCACCTCGTAGCCGCTGCAGGGCCAACCATCGGGGACGGCTATGGGCCGTCGGCAGCTTACGCGTATGTCGATGGAGTGCTGACAATCGTCGAGGCCTGGGACCTCACGCTGGCTGAGACCCTCGCGATCCTGGAGGCGGTGATCCAGTGAGCGGCTTCCCCGGACTTGCCGTTAGCTGAACGCCTCCAGCAGCTCCTCGAACGCCTTCACCTGGCCGCCCTTTGTCGAGGACGGGACCAGCATTGGGGTATCGCAGCCGGCGGCGTACCAGGCCTCGACCCCTTCGCGGACCTCCTTCGCCGGGCCGAACATGGTGGAGTCCGCCAGCCAGCGGTCGGACATCAGGCCGGGGAGGGCATCGCGGTTGCCTTCGGCGAGCGCCTTCTCGATGGCTTCCATCTCCTCGCGGTAGCCGGCTTCCTTCCAGTAGTTCCGGTAGTTCGGGAGCATGACGTAGCCGGTGAGCGTCCGGCGGCAGACGGCAGCCGCGGCGTCTTTGTCGTCATCGATGCAGATGGGGATCATGTTGCCGATGAAGAAGCCGGCCTGCTTCTTCTCTTCCGGGATGAAGCTGAGTGACGTCGGGAGGTAGGAACGCGAAGCGTTCGCCCAGACCGCCCCATCACCAATTTCGACCGAGAGGGCGACCATCTTCTTGCGCAGCGTGGCAAGGACGATGGGAGGGAGTTCGCCCACCTGCTGGCCCGCGGCGCGGATGCCTTCCACGTACTGGCGCATGTCGGAGAGCGGCTTGCCTACCTGCTCCTGGACGCCGAGGCGCGCATGCGTGGGGCCGTGGCTCACCCCCAGCCCGAGGACAAAGCGCCCATCGCTGACTTCGTGGATGTAGGCGGCGGATTGGGCCATCTCGAACGCGTGCCGCGTGTAGATGTTGGCGATGGCCGTGCCGAAGCGGATGGTCTTCGTGCTATGGGCTATCGAGAGGCAGAGGCCGATGCCATCGCCGAAGCTCGCGCAGTAGATGCCTTCGAACCCGGCCTTCTCGAGTTGCTGGGCCATTTCGACGGTCCACTTCCGGCGGCCGGGCACGGCGGCGAGGGCGACAGAGGGCATTCGGGACATAGGAACCTCCAGGGGAGCGGGGGTGATGTGGCGGTGAATCATACGGGGCCAGGCCCGGAGAGGTACTGGACAGGCCGCCATTCTGCTGGTACCAGATGAGCATGAGGGTTCGGGTCGCGTTGTTCTGCGTGGGATTCGTGGTGGCCACCACGGCCATCGCCTGGCCGGGGAGCCGGGGGGATAGCGCCTGGCTCGTGAGCCGGGGGGAGAGCACCGCGCTGCAGGCTGGGGAGGTGCTCCCGGAGCTCGGCCGCCCCGACGCTGCGCTGGCCGTAAGCCGTCCGCCTGCCCCGGCCATCGAGATTCCCGGGTTGCTTGCTGTGACGGGCCACCCGCTCGACCTCGGCGCACAGCTTCAGCTGGCATCGTTGAGGACGAACCGGCCGGCGCAGTGCTTCGTCGCCGCATTTACCGGGTGGGAGCCGGGCGACGTGCGGTTCGACCCGAACGAGTCGGCGGGCAAGGCCGCTTCGATCAACGCGTCATCGTCGCTCAACGGGTTCCTCGAGGAGACCGGTACACTCCATGACGGCTCACTCGTGCTGTGGCGGTTCTACGACTGGGACGCCGCCGCGCTCGAGGCGGCACGAGAGGCGCACGGACGCGGCGAGCCGATCGTGCTCGTCGGGCACAGCGCCGGAGGCGCTTCAGTGGTTTCGCTGGCGTGGGCGTTGGCGGAGGAGGACATCCCGGTCGCGCTCGCGATCGAGCTCGACACCTACCGTGGGGGCGGGTTCGCCGTGCTCAAGGCCCCGCGCTATGTACATCGCGATAGCCGCGAGATCCCGGGCAACGTGGGCCAGGCGCTGAACTTCTATCAGCGCAGCTGGTGGCTCTATAAGGGGAGCGAACAGCACTTCCCTTCCGGGGAGGGCCATCTGAACTTCCGTATGAATTCGGGGCACAGCGGGATCGTGGCGGCGGCGGCGCGGCAGGATGCGACGCTGGAAGCGTTCCGGGATGCGTGCGGGACCTCGGCCCCGCTCCAGCCAGACCGCTTCGGCGCTGTGTACCTGGACCACACGCTCAAGCTCACGACACTTCTCTCGTGGCGAGACCGCTCGCGGAGCGAGGACGCCTACGTGATCTACCGCGCGAACTGCGGCGCAGACGGCATCTGCGGGGCGTACCAGGCGGTGGCCGAAGCCCCCGCCGACTCGACCTCCGCCACGGTGGACGTGGCGAGGTCGTGGGTCGCGGAGGGCAACGTGGCCTGCTTCGCCGTGGCGGCCCGCGGGGCGGCAGGGCAATCGCAGCTCACGGGCGCGGTGGCGCCGGGCGCCGAAGACTTCCGCTGTCCCTGAGGGGCGCGCTTGCCCGGGGCAGGTATGATGCCGCGCTACCCACAACTTTCCCTATCGGAGCGAGACCATGTGCTACGAATACGACGCCCTCCCACCAGCCCCACCGATTGCCGGGGGCGCAGCCGACACGGAGGACCTCGTCCTTCATTCCGATGTCGACTTCGCAGCCTTCGCGGCCCGGTCCGAGAGCCCTACCGCCACCGGAATGGTGGTGATGCCAGACGTGCGCGGTCTCTTTCCGTTCTACGAAGAGCTGGCCATCCGGTTCGCCGAGCAGGGCATCAACGCTGTGACCATCGATTACTTCGGGCGGACAGCCGGGGTGGGCAAGCGGGGCGCTGAATTCGAGTTCATGCCCCACGTGATGAAGTGCAAGCAAGAGACCATCGCCGCCGACGTACGAGCGGCCGTGGACTACCTGCGGTCGCCAGAGGGCGGGAGCTGCAGCTCGATCTTCACAGTGGGCTTCTGTTTCGGCGGTTCGAATTCGTGGAACCAGGCGGCGCAGGGACACGGGCTCAAGGGCGCGATCGGGTTCTATGGCCGGCCGGGGCCGGGGTTCGCGGACCAGCAGCCGGGACCGCAGCAGCGCGTGGGAGAGATGGAGTGCCCGATCCTCGGGCTGATGGGCGGCGCCGACGCGATGATCCCGGAAGCGGATGTCCAGGGGTTCCGGCAGGCACTGAAGGAAGCTGGCGTGAAGCACGAGGTGATCTCGTACCCCGGCGCTCCGCATAGCTTCTTCGACCGCGCGTTCGACCAGTTTAAAGACGAGTGCGATGACGCGTGGCGGCGCATGCTGGCGTTCGTCGAAGAGAACCGCTAGTCCGCGAGCGTCGTGTGCCCGTGCAGGTCGTGGAACTCTTCGGCCAACATGCCGAGGAGGAGTGAGTCGTGGAACTCTCCGTTGGTGTACTTGGCGCGCCGGAGGCGCCCCTCTTCGACGAAGCCGAGCTTGCGGTGCATGGCGAGTGAGGTCGCGTTGTAGCTGTACACCAACGCCAGGGCCTTCTGGTAGCGAAGCTCATCGAAGTAGTAGCGGAGCACGAGGAGGATGGCCTCCCGACCGTAGCCCTTGCCCCAGTGTTCGCGAGCGAGCGAGATGCCGTATTCGAAGGTGCCGTCTCGCGGGTCGGTGCCGT
>CAYPAZ010000273.1:0-3547 GCA_964408835.1 uncultured Anaerolineaceae bacterium | reverse complement strand
CCGGGTCTCCGACCGAGCCGCGCGCGGCCTGAGCGTGGGGTTCCGGGCGTCACACTGAATGCGAGGAGTGATGTGGTGGACTTCCAGCGCCGATTGTTCATGCATGGACGGCAAATGGGACGGGCCCCCGACGCTTGACTCGTGGGTGCGGTCGCTACCGTGGCTCACGAAGGCAACGCTGTTGCTCGTGCTGCTCCTGGTGGCGTTGTTTGTGACCTGTGGGACGCTCGCCGTGGCCGGGACGCTGGTCGAGCCTCTGTACTGCCGGGATACAGCCACCGCCATTCCGGACGACGATGGCGTGGCGAAGCTCGACTTCCGCTGCGAAACCATCACGTTCGATTTCTCGGTTTACGAGGCGCTCGACCCGCAGGCGACGTGGCGGTGCGACGACGGGAGCAAGCCAACGGTCCTGGCGACGCGCAAGGGTGGGGGATCGTTTGGACTCGAGCTGGACTGCGGCAACTGAGGCGTGGTGTCGGTGGGTCAGGCGGAGGGTATGCTCAGCCGTGGAGACAGAACGCGGAGGAACTGATGGCGAAGCCAGTCGTGGGCATCGTGATGGGGAGCGACTCGGACCTGCCGACCATGCGGGCAGCGTACGAGACGCTGCAGGAGTTCGGCGTGGGGGCGGAGGTGCGGGTCATCTCCGCGCACCGGACGCCGGACGACGCGATCGCGTATGCGCGAGGGGCGGCGGACGAGGGGATGAAGGTGATCATCGCTGCCGCGGGTGGGGCGGCGCACCTGGCGGGCGTGCTGGCGGCGGTGACGCCGTTGCCGGTCATCGCAGTGCCGATGCCGTTGCAGAACCTCCAGGGGCTCGATTCGCTGCTTTCGATGGTACAGATGCCGAGCGGGATCCCCGTGGCCACCGTGGCGATCGGTGGGGCGAAGAACGCGGCGCTGCTCGCGGTGCGGATCCTCGGAGCGGATGACGCGGGCATGCGGCAGAAGATGGTGAAGTACCAGGAAGAACTCGCCCGCTCGGTGCGGGAGCGCGACGCGAAGGTCCGGGGCGAGTTTTCCTAACGGCGGGCGGCCGAGCAGGGGTTCGGTCGCATCGCGCCTTGCGGTAGTGCCGCTACGATTTGGTGGTATGACAGCGCGGCGCATCGTGGCGAAGTTCGGGACAAGCCTGCTAACGGCCGGCTCTTCGCGCCTCGACCTGGAGACGATGAGCCGGCTGGTTGGAGAGGTCGTACGCCTGCGGACGAAGGGCTGCCAGGTGGTGCTGGTATCGAGCGGGGCGCAGGCCGCGGGGCGGCACCGTCTCGGGCATCGGCTTCCGGCGGCTACGGCGGCGATGTCGCGGCAGGCGATCGCGAGCGTGGGCCAGAGTCACCTGATGCAATCGTGGGACGAGCTCTTTGAGTGGCACGACGTGGTGGTGGCCCAGGTGCTGCTGACGCGCCGCGACCTCTCGGACCGGCTTGGCTACCTGAACGCCCGGACGACGCTGCTGGACCTCCTTGAGGCGGGGACAGTACCGATCGTGAACGAAAACGACGCCGTGGCGCTGGATGCGGTGCTGGCCTCGCGGATCGGGGAGAACGACACACTCTCCGCTTATGTCGCCAATCTCATCGACGCCGACCTGCTGGTCATTCTCACAGATGTGGATGGGCTGTACGACTCGGACCCGAAGCAGAACGCGGGGGCGAAGCTGATCGGCCGGGTGGAGCGGATCGACGGGGAGGTCGAGGCGGTGGGTGGGGGGCCTGGCGAACACGGGAAAGGCGGGATGGCCACGAAGCTATCGGCAGCGCGGACGGCGACCCAGGGGGGCGTGGATGTCATCATCGCGAACGGGCGAGAAGCGGACGTGCTCGTGCGGGTGGCGGCGGGCGAGGAGATGGGGACGCGGTTCGTGGCATCGAGCGATCGGCTGGAGAGCCGCAAGCGGTGGATCCTGGGGAACGTGAGCCGGAACGGCCACCTCGGGGTGGACGCGGGGGCCGTCTCGGCACTGCTGGAGCGGGGGCGGAGCCTGTTGCCAGCCGGGGTCGCCAGCGTGGCGGGGGACTTCGCGCGCGGTGACATCGTGGAGGTGCGGGGGCCGGAGGGGCGGGCGGTCGCTGCCGGGATCACGAACTACGCCAGCGCCGAGGTCGCACGGATCCAGGGGATCCGATCGGACCGGATAGCGGAGACGCTGGGGTACGCGTATGGCGAGGAAGTGATCCACCGGGACAACCTGGTGCTGCTGTAACCCTCGAACCCGCTCAAACCCGGTAGACTTCGACACGACACTCCGGGCGCCGCAGGGGCGCCAGGCAAGGAGGTTCGGATGGCGCGGATGAACATGACGAAGGCGGAGCGCGAGGCGTTCCTCGCCGAAGTCCACGTAGGGGTTGTGGGAGTGCCGGGGGAAGGGGCGCCGATGATGGTGCCTGTTTGGTACGACTACGAGCCGGGCGGCGAGATCCGGTTCGTCACCTACGCCGAGTCGAAGAAGATGCCGGGGATCCGGGCGGCGGGGCGAGCGAGCATGCTCGTGCAGACCGAGAACGCCCCGTACAAGTACGCGTGGGTGGAAGGGCCGGTGAGGCTGGGGGAACCGGAGGCGAAACGGGACGTCGTGGGGATAGCTCAGCGGTACCTTGGGGAGGAGGGCGCCCGCCAGTACCTCGCCGCCACGGGGGGATCGGAAGTCCGGCCGGGGAGCGTGCTCGTCGCCCTCAAGCCGGAGAAGTGGCGCACCATCGACTACGGGAAGATGGGACGCCCGTAAGCCGGGCCGCCGGTACCCTCCGGCAGTGCGGCTGATGGTGGAGATCGAAGGCGAAGGGCAGGTCCCGGCGCTGCCCGGGGAAGGGGCCGCGCTGGTGGCGTTCATGTCGTTCGCGGTTTCGCGAGGGTTCGGGGCGCAACACCCGCTGCTGGCGCTCGCGGAGCTCGCGGCCCGGAGTGGGATCTCCCTCGGGCCACTGACGACCTTCTACGAAGGTACGCCGGAGGACGCGGAGGACATGGAGAAGCTGGAACTGGCGTGGCAGGCAGCCGGGCCGCTGCACGATTCGGTTGCCGCGCTAGCGGCGCTGGTCGAAACGAATGCGGAGGCGGTCACGCTTCTCAGGCGGGCGGGGATGGAGTCGCTGGCAGCGGAGTTGGGAGCGCTTGCGGGGGCTCTCGAACCGGCGGTGGAGCGCGCTGGCCGGGCAAGGCTGAGTTACGAGCTATGATGCGCCGCCGGCGGACAGTACGGGCGCTGCGGGAGCGCTGGGTTCGGGGCCCATGGGGTCCGATCGCGCGAGCGATCAACTCACAGGCGGGGATGGCGGCGATCACGCCGCGGGCGGGGCGGGTCGCGGAGCTGGTGGGGCTGCGCGAGGGGAGGCGGTACCTGGACATCGGGTGCGGGACGGCGAGCTACGCGCACCTGCTGGCGGCCTTCCCCGATGTGCCCGTGGGGCTGCTCGGCGGCGGCGCGCACGAAAGCACCCCGCTGCTGGTGGCCACCTATGACAGCGCCGCCATCTTCGCCGAGGCGCTCGGCAATAAGTACGCCCTGCTGGTCTTCGATGAGTGCCATCACCTGCCGGGC
>CAYPAZ010000272.1:0-3593 GCA_964408835.1 uncultured Anaerolineaceae bacterium | reverse complement strand
GCGCCGCCAGGGCCTGCGGGTCCCTCACGCGGAGCACATAGTCGACGCCGGGGTCCAGCCCGATGCCGGCCAGCGCCTGAGGTTCCGTGTCAAGCAGCATCTGGATCTCCCGGAGGTGGTCGTCGACGCTTGCGACCTCCTTCAGCCGGTCTATCTGGAACAGGGGCTCCAGGCGCTCCTGCCAGTCAGGCGGCGTCAACCTCGGGACGATGCGATGGATGGGGCGGATGACCAGCCCGGGGTCCTCGGCTCCAACGATGGCGGTAAGCGCGAACCGGGCCGGGTGGTCAGCCGCGAGCGTGCCGGCACGTTCGGCGAGGCGCTGGCGGTAAGCCACCGCCGTCTCGTAACGGTGATGCCCATCAGCGATGTAGAAGCTCTCGGCGAACAGCGGAACGAGCATCCGCATTTCGTACCGGCCCGCCTCCATCAGCCAGAGACGATGGTGGTCGCCGTCTGGAGTGCTGGCTTCGACGGCCGGCGGATTGGCCATCGCCGTTCTGATGAACTCCGCAAGCTGTCCCGCCCGGTCCCGGGCGATCATGAACACCGGGCTAAACTGCGTCCTCGTCGCCTCGAGTAGCTTCAGCCGGTCCTCTTTCGGGCCGGACATCGTGAACTCGTGTGGCTTCACGGCACCCTCTTCCCAGGGCTGAGCCTCCACACCCGCAAGAACGGCCTTCCTCGAAAAGCGGCGGCCACTCTCGCTGAACTCCTGCTCGTAGACGTAGAGCGTGGGCGCCTCATCGCGCGCCACCACGCCCTCGCGAGTCCACTCCCTGAGCAGTGACGCGACCTTCCCGTAGCGTTCTTCGCCCCCGCTCGCCAGCTCGAGGTGGACGGCGTTGTGTGCGCTGCGGCTGAACAGCGCGGCCTGGTCACCGGGCGTGATGACGTCGTAGGGCGGCGCCAGGAGCTTCCCGAGCGGCCCCGCCTCCGGGGTGTACCTCAGCCCACGGATCGGCAGTATCTGCGGCAAGCGCGTCCTCTCATCCCCGAGCGTTGGGGTCTTGGCTGTGGCACCCGTAAAGTGGGATCCACCCCATGCGCTCGCACTGTGTCTTCTGCAATATTGTCGCAGGCAACGAACCGGCCGATGTCATCTACGAAGACGATGAGGTCATCGTCATCCGGAACATCCTGCGCTGGGCCCCCGTCATGCTCCTTGCCATGACGAAGGAGCACAGGACCCAGTCCCAGCTCTGGGCCGATATCGGCCGCGTGGGGCGCATCGCGAGCGAGATCGGGCCGATGTTCTGTCCCAACGGCTTTCGCCTGCTCTCGAACTTCGGATACGACGCGATGCAGAGCCAGGATCACGGTCATCTCCACATCGTCGGCGGTACCCATCTTGGTCCCTACGCCTGAGCGGAAGCGAGCGCCGCTCGCTGGAGTTCGAAGAGCTGCCTGATCCCCGCCTGCGCGAGGTCCATCAACGCATCCATGTCCGCCCGCGAGAAGCTCTTCCCTTCCGCGGTCCCCTGGACTTCCACCAGCCGATCGTCGCCGGTCATTACTACGTTGAAGTCGACTTCCGCGGTCGAGTCCTCTTCGTAGCAGAGGTCAAGGACTGGCAGACCCTTCACGATGCCGGTTGAGACGGCCGCCACCTCGGTCTTCATCACTCCGGCCGAGACGCCTGCGCTCTTCGCCAGCTTCTGGACCGCCAGACTGAGCGCGACGAACCCACCCGTGATCGAGGCGGTCCGTGTGCCGCCGTCGGCCTGGAGCACATCGCAGTCGATGGTGATCGTGCGTGGACCCAGCATCTCCATGTTCGCTACACCCCGAAGCGAGCGGCCGATCAGCCGCTGGATCTCTTGCGTCCGGCCGCCCGGCCGCCCACGCTCCACTTCGCGCTGCATCCGCGTGTGCGTGGCGCGGGGGAGCATGGAGTACTCCGCTGTGATCCAGCCGCTGGGCGTGTTCCGAAGAAAGGCTGGCTGGCGGTCCTCAACGCTGGCGGCGCACAGGACGCGAGTCTTGCCGAACTCCACCATGCAGCTGCCTTCCGCGAACTCCAGCACGTGGGGGGTGATCTTCACGGGCCGCAGCTGACCCGGCTTGCGGCCATCGAATCTTGCTGTCACGAATTGCTACTCCGGCGGCTCACATGCACTTCCCGGCCGCCATCCCTACCCTAAGCAACCCCCGCCGTTGGGGACAGCGGGCGGCCACACTAGCGGGAGGTTCGCACGCTGACGCGTTGCCCGTCGGTCGTCATCACGACTCGCCCATGGAGATCGGTCCGGTACACGGGGATGTCATCCAGCCCCTCGAGCGTCTCCGACCGGGGATGCCCGAATGGGTTCGCTTCGCCCACCTGGATCACAGCGATCACCGCGCCCGTGGAGCCCAGGAACTCCTGGAGGGAGGTGGCCGCACCATGGTGCGGCACCTTCAGGACATCCGCGCCGATGCCGGCTTCGAGAAGGGCCCGCTGGGGGACGCGCTGGATGTCCCCCGTGAGCAGAAAACTGACATCCCCGTACCTGACAGCCAGGACGACCGAGGCGTCGTTCAGTGCTCGCGTGGAGAAGTCCACCGGCGGCCAGAGCACCTCGAACCGCACTCTATCGCGCTCGAAGCTCATCCCGGCCACGAGCTGGGCCCGGCCCGGAGTGGCCCCTTCGAACGCGCGGAACGCAAGGCTGGTGTTCGTCGTCCCGGAGTCGTAGACCGTCCGGACGCGGAATCGGTCGAACAGCGCCGGAAGTCCCCCAAGGTGGTCCTGCTGCGGGTGCGTGAGCACCACTGTGTCCACCGTCCGGGCCCAGTGCGGAAGCTCGCCGCTCAGCTCCCGGACCAGCCTGATGCCGCTCGGCCCGCCGTCGATCAGGATTCGTTCGCCGCCCGGGGTGGTGATCAGAATAGCGTCGCCCTGGCCCACATCGAGGAATGCTACCTGCAGTTCGCCCGGGCCACGCATCGGCAAAAGGCTGAGCACGATCACCGCGGCTCCCGGCATAGGAGGCGATCTACGACCGCGCGAGGCACGAGGATCCGCCGGCCGATGCGGATCACAGGGAGGTCGCCACGGCGCGCGGCGCGGTACAGCGCATCGCGAGAGACGCCGAGTTCGGCGGCGGTGTCGTCGATGCTCTGCGTCGCGGCCGGGCGTCGCTCTATCATGCTGGTCTCGATGGTCGTCGCCCTACTTGCGGATGTCAACGATCTGGAGGTAGAATCGTTAACGTGAAAGGCCGGCGCACATCGTTAACGCGAGTCAGAGCACTGGTCGAGCTCATCACCGCCGACCTCCCAAGCTTCGACACGGACGCAAAGCGCGTGCGCCTGCTCGGTGTCCTAAAAGCGTTCTGCGGGTGGCCGCCTCGCACGTCGGACACATTGCTGGGCGACATCGACTCCGTCGCTTGGTCGGACGTTGAGGAGATCCGGCGGGCGCTCAGGATTCTGCTCGAGGAGACTCTGCCGCCCGAGGCGCTGGCCGCGTCTGACCCGCACGCGCGAGGCGCGCGTGCGATCCGCCGTCCGGCCCTTGGTGGTCCCGATCAGCCGGCTATCGCGATCCGGGAACTTTCCGTCGCAAGCCCGGCGCTGCTGGTACACCGAGCAGGATCCTCGACACGCAG
>CAYPAZ010000271.1:0-3596 GCA_964408835.1 uncultured Anaerolineaceae bacterium | reverse complement strand
AACGGGGACAAGCCGTTCGGGCCGCTGGGCTACACCGTCGTGCGGCGAGGCGGGGGGAAAGAGCGCGGCATCATCAGCCTGGCGACTTTCGAAGAGCTCGATGTCGCGTCCTACGACCCGAAGGCGCGGCTGGAGCTGTTGGACCGCCTTGGGATCTACCAGCAGATCGTTTATCCCAACGTGGCCGGCTTCGGCTCCGAGCACTTCATGGATATCGAAGACCGGGAGCTCAGGCTGGCCTGCGCGACGGTCTACAACGACGCGGTCGGCGAATTGCAGGATGCCGGTAAGGGCCGGCTCTTCCCGCAGGCCATCATCCCGTTCTGGGACCTCGAGGACTCCCTCGCCGAGGTGCGGCGAATCAAAGACATGGGGCTCACGGGAGTCGCGATGGTCGACCGGCCCCAGGAGTTCGGGCTCCCCTACCTGAACGACGCGCACTGGGACCCGTTCTGGGCGACATGTCAGGAGCTGGAGCTCCCGGTGAACTTTCACATCGGGGTGTTGCCAGCCGAAACGAGTGCGCGGTCGGTCTGGCCGGGGATGTCGCTGCAGCGGTCGCTGGCGGTGAGCTCGATCGCACTGTTCCTGGACAACTGGAAGGTGATTACGAACCTGATCTTCAGCGGTGTGCTGGAGCGGTATCCGACGCTGAAGTTCGTGTCGGTCGAGAGCGGCATCGGATGGATCCCGTTCCTGCTG
Source organism: uncultured Anaerolineaceae bacterium (assembly GCA_964408835.1). Lineage (GTDB taxonomy): Bacteria > Chloroflexota > Dehalococcoidia > Tepidiformales > Tepidiformaceae > CAYPAZ01. The sequence goes on along the minus strand of CAYPAZ010000271.1, from coordinate 2,894 downwards.
GAGGCGATGGAGTACCAGTTCGCGGAGGCGGTGCCCGATGAGCGCGAGGGGTTGAGCCTAACGCCGACGGAGTACTTCCGGCGTCAGATGTACGCCTCGTTCTGGTTCGAGGACTTCGGGCCGCGGGCGGCGATAGACCGCATCGGGGCGGGGAACGTGATGTTCGAAACCGACTTCCCGCACCCCACGTGCCTCTATCCCAAGGCGCAGGAGCACATCGTTGACGTCCTGACCGACCTCGACCCGGACACGCGCCAGAAGATCCTCCGCAGCAACGCGGTCGAGGTGTACCACCTGCCCGACTGAGCGGGCCGAAGGAGCAGCCACCGATGGTCCGATTTGGACTCTGGTACGACTTTCGCAACCCGCCCGAGTGGAGGCGCCCGTTTCCGGAGGTCTATGCGGAGACGCTGGAACAGATCGCCTGGACCGAGTCGCTCGGCTTCGACGACATCTGGACGACGGAGCACCACTTCGTGGAGGACGGATACCCGCCGTCGCTCCTGCCCCTCTGCGCGGCCATCGCTGCGCGGACAAGCCGGGTGCGGGTTGGGACGTCGGTATTGCTGGCCCTCCTGCATGACCCGGTAAGGCTGGCGGAGGATTCGGCCACGGTGGACATCATCAGCGGCGGGCGGTTCGACCTGGGCGTGGGCATCGGCTATCGCGACGCCGAGTACCGGCCGTTTGGCGTGGATCCGCGGCTGCGGGGGGCGATGCTGGACGAAGTGATCGCAGTGCTGCGGGGAGCGTGGGGCGAGGGGCTCTTCACGTTCCACGGAGACTTCTTCGACTACGAGAACCTCAACGTGACCCCAAAGCCGGTGCAGGACCCGATGCCGCTCTGGGTCGCGGGGCTGGTGCCGCGAGCCGCGAAGAGGGCAGCGCGGCTGGGCGATGGGTTCCTCGCGGGGGCGGGCCAGGACCTGGTGCCGACCTACCTTGCGGAGCGGCGCGGCGCGGGCAAGGGGCCTGGTGGGATTCACGTGAACGTGGGATTCCATGGGCTCGCCGAGGACCCGGATGAGGCCTGGCGCATCATCGGGCCGCACATCTTCTATCAGCGGCGCATCTACGCTGAGTGGTTGAACGCGGCGGGAACGGCGATCTGGCCGGTGCCCCAGTCGGTCGACGAGATCCGGGCGGGGGAGCCGGAGATCGTGGTGACGCCTGAGCGGGCCGTGGAAATGATCACGGACCGGATCAAACGCCAGCCGGAGATCACGCATTTCAACTGGCAGCCGATCGTCCCAGGGCTGCGGCCGGGGCTCGGCGCGCCGGCCCTGGAGTTGTTTGCGACAAAAGTCATTCCCGCGGTCCGGGCGATGGCGCCCGCCGCCCCCGTTTAGGTGGTGGGCCCCGAAGTCCCGGGCATCGACGCCCGGAAGGTTTCTGCGACCCTCCTCACGCAGATACCCGGGGCCAACCCACCGTTCTCGTTCGAGATCTTGCCAGGCGGGCGGTCGAACCTCACCTACCTTGTGAGCGACGCCACCGGCGACCGATGGGTGTTGCGGCGCCCGCCCCTCGGCCACGTGCTCCCAACCGCACACGACATGGCGAGGGAGTTTCGTGTGCTCTCTGCCCTCCACCCCACAGATGTCCCGGTGCCGCGGCCCATCGCGCTGTGCAAGGACCCGGAGGTCACTGGCCAGCCGTTCTACGTGATGGAGTACTGCGCCGGGCTTGTTGTCGGCCTGGAACTCCCTGCGGGAGCTCTGGCGGAGAACAATGCACGGACGCGGCTCTCGGAGGCGGTCATCGACACGCTGGCGGCGCTCCACACGGTGGACCACGTGGCCGCGGGGCTGGAGGGGTTCGGGCGGCCGGAGGGGTTCCTCGAGCGGCAACTGCGGCGGTGGTCGCAGCAGTGGGAGGCTTCGGAGACCTCGCCGGAGCCGGGGTTGGGCGAGCTGGTGCGACGGCTCGAAGCAGCCCTCCCAGCCCCCGGTGACCCCGGGGTGGTGCATGGGGACTACCGGCTGGGGAACCTTGTGCTCGATCCGGAAGAACCATGGAAGGTCCGGGCGCTGCTCGACTGGGAGATGGCCACCGTCGGCGACCCGTTGACGGACCTGGGTTACCTGCTCCTTTCCTGGGGACAGGCTGGCGACCCAGCAATCAGACTCGACGCTACGGAGATCAGCCGCGTGACGGCGGCGCCTGGCTTCCTGAGCCGCCAGGAGATGGTTGCGCGGTACGCGGAGCGGACAGGGCGGGACGTCTCCGGGTTCGACTGGTACGAGGCATTCGCGGCGTTCAAGGCCGCGGTCATCGAGGAGGGGATCTACGCCCGGTACTTGAAGGGCGAGACCGTGGGCGAGGGGTTCGACCACTTCGGGCGGTCGGCCCGGAAGACCATCGAACTGGCACTCGACATCTGCGAGCAGTCAGAGCTACCGCGCCTCCGGGGCGCTTGAAAGGAACGAAATGGACTCGTTTTCAGGCAGGACGGTTGTCGTCACAGGAGCCGCGAGCGGCATCGGGGCCGGTCTGGCGCGCGCGTTCGCGGCGGAGGGAGCGCGCGTCTTCCTCGCTGACATCGCGGACGGGGAGCCGGTTGCGGCCGCGATCAGGACCAGGGGCGGGGATGCCAGATTCGTGCGCACCGATGTGACGTCGAGGGAATCGGTGGAAGCCCTGGCGGACGCAGCGTGGGCAAAGTCCGGACGGGTGGACGTGATGTGCAACAACGCAGGCGTGGTGGCCTTCGCGCCGGTGTGGGAGACACCGGACGACGCCTGGGATCGGCTCCTTGGCGTGAACCTCCAGGGCGTCATCAATGGTGTCTCCGTGTTCGTGCCGAGGATGCTGCGGCAGGGCGGCGAGGCGGACATCGTGAACACCGCTTCCGGCGGCGGGTTGCTCGCCGGGGGGCCTTTGACGACAGGGGC
>CAYPAZ010000270.1:0-3618 GCA_964408835.1 uncultured Anaerolineaceae bacterium | reverse complement strand
ATGTCGAGGAGTGCGACGCGGTAGCCGTCCCGCGCGAAGCGGCGGGCTGTTGCGAGCCCGATGCCGCGGGCGGCGCCAGTCACCAGCGCGACGGGACGTTGCTCGGTCACAGGGTTGCCTCCTACCGCGGTAACAGTGGTGGCACCGCGCCGTGCCAGCCCTCTTCCCGGAGCCCAGTTATAGAGGATCGTAGCCCCGGCCGCAGGCGTCGAGAGAGCGCAAATTGCGATTCGCAAGGCGATAGCCTCATCGGTTGCACATTCTGCAAGCGCAGGTCTAGAATCCAGTGACTTTCCCGGGTAGCGAGGTGTGCCGACATGAGGTTTGGGATCCTGTACGAAATCCATACGCCCAAGCCCTGGCACGAAGATAGCGACTACGAGCGCTACTGGGAGTGCGTCGAAGAGATTAAGCAGGCGGAGGCCGCGGGGTTCGACAACTGCTGGGCGGTCGAACATCACTTTACCGAGGAGTTCGCACACTGCTCGGCGCCCGAAGTGTTCCTTGCGACGGTGGCGCAGCACACCACCACGATGCGGATCGGGCACGGCGTGGTCCTGTTGCCGAAGCCCTACAACCACGCCATCCGCGTGGCGGAGCGGGCGGCTGCCCTCGACATCCTGAGCCACGGGCGGCTGGATGTCGGCACCGGGCGTTCGGCGACCACGCTGGAGCTCAAGGCGTTCGAAATCGACCCGGACGACACGCGGCCGATGTGGGAGGAATCCATCCAGCTGATCCCGCGCCTCTGGACCCAGGAACGGACATCGTTCGAGGGCCGCTACTATTCCATCCCGAAGCGGACGGTGCTGCCGCGGCCCTACCAGAAGCCACATCCGCCTTTGTGGATGGCAGGAGGGCAGGAAACTTCGGTCCACCTTGCCGCGAAGTACGGCCTGGGCTTCCTTCACTTCACGCTGTTGGATCCGGAACAGTCGTGGCGATACGTGCGGCTCTACCGGGAGGAGATTAAGAACGCGCAGCCGCCGGGCGGGCTCGTGAACAACCAGTTCGCCGCGTTCACCATCGGCTTCTGCGGCGAAGACGAGCAGGAGGTCCGGGAAGTCGGTGGGCCGGGTGCCCTTTACTACGCCGGCGAACGGACGCGTGTGCAGGGCGCTTGGGAGCGTGCCTACGGGACCGTGCCGGAGTCATACCGCCACTACCAGGAGCAGACAGCGACGCTGGACCTCACCTCGAAAGACGCCCTGCCGGGGCTGCTCAACATCGGCTCTATGGCGGTCGGCACGGCGGAGCAATGCCGGAAGGTGGTCGACATCTACCACGAAGCAGGCGTCGACCAGCTCATCCTGTATATGGAGCTCCCGTTCCTGAATCACGAGCACATTATGAAGTCCGTCAGGTTGTTCGGGGAGCAGGTGATCAAGCCGTACAAGGCACAGCACGGCGAGCCGGCCGCAGTCACGACGGCCCGCTGAGTGGGTCGGCTCGAAGGCGCGACGGCGCTCGTCACCGGAGGCGGGCGAGGGATTGGACTCGGCATCGCTCGCGTGCTTTCCCGGGAGGGAGCGAAAGTCGCCATCGCCGATATCAACTTCGGCGATGCGGCCCGCGCAGCCGCGGAAATCGAGCAAGCAGGTCAACGCGCCCTGGCCTTCGACCTCGACGTGACAGACGCCGTCGGCGCTGTTCAGGTCGTCCAGCGGATCGGCGAAGCGTTCGGTGGGCTGAGTATTCTCGTGAACAACGCCGGCATCCTGGGAGAGCGCGGCGGGCGTGATGTCACGCTGGCGGACTGGGACCGCGCCTACGAAGTCAACCTGAAGGGCGCCTGGATCGTGTCCCGCGCGGTCATCCCGGCGCTCAAGGAGCGGGGCGGCGGCAAGATCGTGAACGTCGCTTCCATCGCCGCCCGGCGCGGGGGCGGCCCACACCCTCACTACGCGGCCTCCAAAGCGGGCGTGGTCAGTCTCACGCAGTCGCTGGCGACGGAGTTGGGACCCCACAACATCAACGTGAACGCGGTGTGCCCGGGCCTCGTCCGTACGGAGATGTGGAGTCTCCTCGAGAGAATGGTGGGCAGGGAGGGCTTCATCGACGAGGTCCTCGCCAGCCGCTGCCCGCTGCGCCGGGAGCAAACCCCCGAGGACATCGGGAACGCCGTCGCTTTCCTCGCGTCGGAGGAGGCGAGGAACATCACCGGCCAGGCCCTGAACGTCGACGGCGGGATCGAGATGGACTGAGGCCCAGGGGTTAGCCCAGTTTGAAGACCTCGATGGCGTTCTCGCGGAGGTAGCGCCGCTTCGCTTCATCCTTGAGGGGCACTTCCCAGCCTTCGCGGGAGCAGCGCTGCATAGGGAGGATGGGGTAGTCGCTGGACCACATTACCTTGTGCGGTCCGCGGCTGTTCGCGAAGCGCCAGATCTCCTCCGGGACGTGCTTTGGTGCGAAGCCGGAGGTTATGAGGTAGAAGTTGGCGTGCTTCTGGAGGAGCGCGACGGTTTCCAGGTGCCAGGGATGGCCAACGTGCGTCCCGACAACCGTCAGCTCGGGGAATGCGATGAGCACCTCGTCGAGGTGCGAGGGACGCTGGACATCAGCGAAGCGCAGCGGGCCGGGGACTCCGACATTGATCTTCACCGGGATGCCGAGTTCGACGCACTTGGCATAGACGGGGAAGTAGACCGCATGGTTGGGCGCCAGGCCCACCAGGGCCGGCATCATCCAGCAGGAATTCATGCCGTAGTCGCGCACGGCCATCTCCAGGCGCCGGACGGAGGTCATGAGCCCGGTCGGGTCGATCACGACGCAGCCGTGGAAGCGTCCGGGGTAGCTCTTCATCATCCCGGCAACCCTCTCGAGGACGGCGAGAAACGGTTCCTCATCCTGGTTTTGGCCGACGTTGTAGGGGTGAGCGGGGACTCCGCCGGAGCTGGCGGTGACGATGCCCATCTCGATGCCGGTCTCGTCCATGTCGGCAAGCATCTCCTCGATGGTGGCACCGTGGAGCAGCGCCTTTGAGTCCTTGAACCAGCGCGCGATGTTTGGATCCGTTGTCCGGGTGGTGTTGGGGTCGCTGGGCAGATTCAGGAACGGGTCGACGAGTTTGTATTCTCCCACATGGCTCTCCGTGGTCATGGCATGAATGCTCCTGCGTTCACGTGCAGGGTTTGGCCCGTGATGTAGCGGGCATCGGGCCCCGCCAGGAACGCGACGGCAGCGGCGATGTCGTCAGGTTCGATGACCACACGCATTGGGTTGGCGATGCGGCCGGTGGTGGCCTGCTCCACCATGCTCTCGCGACTGCCGAACAGGGTGCGGGTCATGTGCGTGTCGGTGATGCCCGGCGCTACCGCGTTGGCGGTGATACCGCGGCTGGCCACCTCACCGGCGACCGACTTCGTGAGCGCGATCAGCCCTGCCTTGGACGCGGAGTAAGGAGACGTCCCCGGCCCGACTCGCAGGGCAGAGGCGGATGAGATGTTCACGATGCGCCCTGCGCGCGCCTCTACCATGAGCGGGACAACGTGTTTGCAGAAGAGGAAGGCGCCCGTGAGGTTCACGGCCAGCGTCTCGTTCCAGTCGTCTTCGCTGATGTCCGAGACCCGGCCACCGCGTGAGATCCCGGCGTTGTTCACCAGGATATCCACCGAGCCG
>CAYPAZ010000269.1:0-3619 GCA_964408835.1 uncultured Anaerolineaceae bacterium | reverse complement strand
TGGAAGGGGTGCGGCCGACCATGCGCTTGGCTTCGGCGCCGATGGCGAGCATGCGTTTGCTGTTGCGGTCGATGGCGACGACCGACGGCTCATCGACAACGATACCCTTGCCACGGACCATGACGAGCGTGTTCGCGGTCCCCAGGTCGATCGCGATGTCGTGGGAGAGAAACCCGAACAGGTTAGAGAAGGGGTTGGGAAAACCCACGTATAAGAAACCCGCCACCGAATGTTCTGGGCCGCCGCGGACTGGCCCGCGTAACGTTCCGTCATTATAGCGGCGATACGGCTACGTGCGAGCGTCGAGATTTTGTGTTCAGGAAAGGTAGTCTCACTTTTTCAACGCACTAAACAGGCACGTCCGCAGATTCGACTCCGGTCTCGAGCAACTTCACGAAGGTCTCCTCGTCGATCGTCCGGATCCCGAGCTTCTCGGCTTTCTGGAGCTTCGTGCCCGCTTCGGCGCCCACCACGAGGAAGTGCGTTGACTTCGTCACGGAGCTGCCAACCTTGCCTCCGCGGGCCCGAATGGCGTCCTCGGCGGCCTCGCGAGACATCGTTTCCAGCCGACCGGTGACCACCATGGTGACCCCAGCCAGGCGGTCGTCGGATGCGGCCTGGGCTGGCGCTACCGGTGTCACGCCGGCAGCGCGCATGCGGGCGATGAGCTCCTGATTTTCAGACCGGGCGGTCCACTGCAAGACGCTGTCAGCGACGACGGGGCCAACCCCTTCGACCTCCTGCAACTCGTCGGCTGTGGCCGCCATCAGCGCCTCGAGGCTGCCGAAGTGCTCGGCCAGCAGCCGGGCAGTCTCGTAGCCCACGTGGCGGATGCCGAGCGCGAAAATGACGTTGGTCAGCGGGCGGGTCTTGCTCCGCTCGATGCCGGCGAGGAGGTTCTCGGCGCTCTTCTGGCCGTAGCGCTCAAGGGCAACGAGCTGCTCGACGGTGAGGGCGTAGATGTCGGCAACGTTCTTCACCAACCCTCGCTCGAACAGCGTGTATGCCATCCGCTCACCGAGGCCCTCGATATCCATCATCCCGCGGCCGGCGAAGTGCTCTATGAGGCGGATCGCCTGGGCAGGGCAGGCGGTGTTGGGACAGTAGTACGCCGCTTCCCCCTCGTCGCGGATGAGGGGCGTGGCACAGGCCGGGCACTTGTCCGGCATCTTGAAGACTCGCTCTTTGCCGGTTCGCAGGCTGACCACGGGGGCGACCACCTGAGGGATTACCTCGCCGGCCCGCTGGACGATGACTGTGTCGCCGATGCGAAGGTCCTTGCGGTGGATGTCACTTTCGTTGTGGAGGGTGGCCATTTTCACTCGCGCCCCGCCTACGATGACCGGCTCGAGGACGGCGAAGGGGTTGATCGCGCCGGTGCGGCCAACGTTCACCCAGATATCGTTGAGCCTCGTGGTACGCTGCTGAGCCGGGAACTTGAAGGCGATCGCCCAACGGGGTTCCCGGCCAACGGCGCCGAGCCGGTCCCACTCGCGACGGTCATCGAGCTTCATCACGACGCCGTCGATGTCGTAGTCCAGTCGCTCGCGGCGGTCGCCCCACCAACCCACGCGCTGGTAGGCGTCGTCGACACTATCGTGGCGGAAGGTGTCCTCGTTCACCCGGAAGCCCATCACCGCCAGCCATTGCAAAACGTCGTAGTGGTTGTCGGGCGCTGGTCCGTCGCACCAGCCCAGCTGATAGATGAAGATGTTGAGCGGCCGGCTGCCGGTGATCGTGGGGTCTTTCTGGCGGACAGAGCCAGCGGCAGCGTTCCGCGGATTCGCGTAGAGGGGGAGCGGTTTGCGCCCTTCGCGCTCTCGCTCGAGGTTTGCCTCGCCGATGGCGGCGTTCATGGCCTCGAAGCCGCTCTTGCTCATGTAGACCTCGCCGCGGACCTCGAAGCGAGCGGGCGAGTCCCCGGAGAGCACCTGGGGGATGGTGGAGATGGTACGGAGGTTTTGCGTTATGTCCTCACCCCGGACGCCGTCGCCGCGGGTGGCGCCCTGGACGAAGCGTCCGTTCTCGTAGACCAGCGCGACGGCGAGGCCGTCGACCTTGGGTTCGGTAGTCACAGGGAAGTCATCGCCACCGAGGCGGTCCGTCAAGCGGCGCTTCCATGCACGGAGGTCATCTTCGCTGAAGGCGTTGCCGAGGCTGAGCAGCGGGACGCGATGCTCGACCACGCCGAACCCCTCGACCGGGGCCGCGCCAGTGCGCTGGGTGGGTGATTCGGGCGTAATGAGTTCGGGGTACTTCGCCTCGATGGCGCGGAGCTCGTTGAGGAGCAGGTCGTACTCCGCGTCGGTGATGGTGGGGGAGTCGAGGACGTAGTACTGGTGGTTGTGGATGTTGAGCTCGGAGCGCAACTCCTCGGCGCGCAGCTTCGCCGCGTAGGCATCCTGGTCGCTGGGATCTGCCATGCGTTGAAGTATAGGTAACCAACCGTCCGCGTCGATGGGCGGCGAACTGGGCCGTGGTACACTCCTGGCACTTATGGAAGGGCCGATCGTCGTCATCGATTATGGGGCGGGGAACCTGCGGAGCGTGGCGCGGGCCCTGCACCACGTGGGCGCGAACCCGATAGTGAGCGCTGATCCAGACGACGTTGCGCGAGCAGCCGGGGTGGTGTTGCCGGGGGTGGGGGCGGCGGCGGACACGATGGGGAACCTGGAGTCGCGGGGGCTGGTGGAGCCGGTGACGGACTACATCTCCGCGGGGCGGCCGTTCCTGGGGGTGTGCATGGGTCTGCAGGCGCTGTTCGACACGTCGGAGGAGGGAGGCGGGCAGGTTTGCCTGGGGGTATTGCCGGGCGTGGTGAGGCAGTTCGTGCCGAACGGTCTGAAGGTCCCGCATATGGGTTGGAACACCGTGAGATGGGTGCGCCCGCATGCCGTCACCGACGGTATTCCGGACGACACGTATTTCTACTTCGTGCACAGTTTCTATCCGGAGCCATCGGACGAGAGTCTTGCGCTGGGCGTGACGGAGTACGGGGTGGAGTTCCCGAGCATCGTGGCGCGGGAAAACGTGGTGGCAACGCAGTTCCACCCGGAGAAGAGCGGGCAGATGGGCCTGCAGGTCTACGCGAACTTCGTGGACTGGGTGCGGGCCGGGGGCGAGAGCTGACGTTCGAAGTGATCCCGGCGATCGACCTGCGGGGCGGGCGTTGCGTGCGGCTGTACCAGGGCGACTACGCGCGGGAGACGTCGTACTCGGACGATCCGGTGGCGATGGCGCGGCGGTGGGAGGAGCTGGGGGCACCGCGGTTGCACGTGGTGGACCTGGACGGGGCGCGGGAGGGGCGGCCGGTGCAAGCGGAGCTGGTGGCGAGGATCTGCGAGGCGGTGGAGGTGCCGGTTGAGGTGTCGGGGGGGTTGCGGACGATGGAGCAGATCCGGGCGGCGTTCGAGGGGGGCGCGGACCGGGTGCAACTCGGGAGCGTGGCGGTGCGGGAGCCGGAGCTGGTGGAGGCGACGTGCGCGGAGTTCCCCGGGCGGACCTGCGTGGGGATCGACTCGCGGGACGGGGTGGTGCAGGTGCAGGGTTGGACCGAGAGCGCCGGGGTGGAGGTGATGGAGCTGGCGGAACGGATGGTGGCGTTGGGGGTGCCGCGGCT
>CAYPAZ010000268.1:0-3625 GCA_964408835.1 uncultured Anaerolineaceae bacterium | reverse complement strand
GACGTTCGTTCCCGGGGAGACGCCTACACTGCGTTCGATCCCGACGCCGCCGGGCCCCGATGTGACACCTGAGCCGGGCGCCACACCGGACCCCACGCAGCCGTGGTGGTATGTCCCATGGATCAACGCCGAGCGCGATAAGCCCCTGCTCGACGGCACGCTTGCGGGAATCCGGATCGCCAACGGCGTGTCAGCCGCTCTCCGGCCCTGTGCCGGGGAGAGGTCCTTGAGTTCCGATCCCGGCGCCGCCCGGGGAACTCCCCTGGATGTCAGCCTTGATGCCGTCCCTTCCGAGCTGATCCTGGGCGTCGGCCCTGCGAGCGTGTCCCTGTGCGATGGTCAGCCGTACTCGGCTGAGGCGTTCTACAGCCTCGCCCCCGACGCTGCCTGGGCGCCCCGGGGCGGGTCTGTCCAGGTCTACCGTCGCTACAGCGACCCCGTTGCCTCCGCTGCCGTCCCTGCATGGAGATGGGAGGAGCGGGAACTTGCGGGCATGACGGTGGCGGTTGCCCATCCAATCCTCGACGACCTCGGTCTCGGGGAGTCGATAGTTGTCGCCTTCAGCGGCGGCGTGGTGTCGGTCATTCGGGCTGACAGCCTGACATTCGATGCGTTGCTTGAGGTAGCACGCGAGGTGCTTGAGTGAGGCCCTGGGTCCCCTCTCACATGAGCCTGGCCGCCCTACCGTCAGACGTGAGTTCCGCCGCCCGGTAGACTCCCCCCCATGGCCACCTACGACGAAATCTCCATCGGCGACTCTGCCTCCTTCACCAAGACCATCAGCGAATCCGATGTCTACCTCTTCGCCGGGATCACCGGCGACCTCAACCCCGCCCACGTCGATGCCGTGAGCGCCGCCGATGGGATGTTCAAGCAGCGCATCGCACACGGCATGCTCACCGCCTCCTTCATCTCCACCGTCCTCGCCATGAAGCTCCCCGGCCCCGGCACGATCTATCTCGGCCAGCAGGTCCAGTTCCGCGCCCCCGTCTTCTTCGGCGATACCCTCACCGCCACCGCCGAGTGCACCGCGAAGAACGACGAGCGAAAGTGGCTCACCTTCAAGACCACCGTCACCAACCAGGAAGGCAAGGCCGTCGTCACCGGCGAGGCCCAGGTCATCCCGCCGTCCGCCTGAGCCTCCTCGCGTCCCCGGAAGGTTCCGCCGTCCTTACGCGCCCTGCCATACACTGGCTGAACCCGCTATTCTGGATTTGTTATGCCCAGGCTTGGCTTCATCAAACGTATCGTCGGCGACTCAAACGAGAAGGAACTGAAGCGGCTCCAGTCCACTGTCGACGAAGTCAACGAACTCACCGCCGAGACCGAGGCCCTCTCCGATGAGGACCTCGCCGCCCGTACTCAGGAGCTGAAAGCTGCCCTCGAAGAGGGCGATACGCTCGACGATATCCTCCCCGAAGCTTTCGCCACGGTGCGCGAAGTCGCCCGCCGGAAGGTCGGCGAGCGCCCCTACGATGTCCAGCTCCTCGGCGGCACCGTCCTCCACGAGGGCAAGATCGCCGAAATGAAGACCGGCGAGGGTAAGACCCTCACCGCCGTCGCGCCCGTGTACCTCAACGCCCTCGAAGGCCTCGGCGTCCACGTCGTCACCGTGAACGACTACCTCGCTCGCCGCGACGCCGCGTGGTACGGCCCCATCTACCACGCCCTCGGCCTTACCGTCGGCATCGTCCAGCACAACGGCATCAGCTATCGCTATGAGCCCGGGTTCCTTCCTGGCGAAGGTGAAGGTGGCGGCCTCCCTGACCTCCCGGACTGCACCCGCCGCGAGGCGTACGCCTGCGACATCACCTATGGCACGAACAACGAGTTCGGCTTCGATTACCTGCGCGACAACATGGTCCGCGACTTCGCCGAGCGCGTGCAGCGCGGCCTGCACTACGCCATCGTCGACGAAGTCGACAACATCCTCATCGACGAAGCACGCACCCCACTCATCATCAGTGGCCAGGCCGAAGAAGCTTCGAGCACCTACATGGCCTTCGCCCGCGCCGCCAAGAACCTCGTTGAAGAGCGGGACTATGTCGTTGACTTCAAGGCCAAGCACGTCGCACTGACCGATGACGGCATCAACCGCATCGAGCGAGCCGTGGGGGTCGACAACATCTTCGCCGCGGATAGCAGGCTCGCCCGCCACCTCGAGGCGGCCCTGGATGCCGAGGTCCTCAAGCGCATCGACCGCGATTACGTCGTCCGCGATGGCGAAATCGTGATCGTCGATGAGTTCACCGGGCGGCTCATGCCCGGCCGGCGCTGGAGCCACGGCATCCACCAGGCCGTGGAAGCCAAGGAAGGCCTCAAGATCCAGCGTGAGTCGGTCACCTACGCCACCATCACCTTCCAGAACCTCTTCCGGCTCTACGACAAACTCGCAGGCATGACCGGTACCGCTGAAACTGAAGCCGAAGAGTTCTCGAAGATCTACGAACTCGATGTCGTTGTCATCCCCACCGACCGGCCAATGGTCCGCGAAGACCACGGCGATATCGTCTACATCAACGAGCGCGCCAAGTTCAACGCTGTCGTCGAAGAGATCGTCCAGATGAACGGCCTCGGGCGTCCCGTCCTCGTCGGCACGACTTCCATCGAGAAGTCCGAGTACCTTGCTTCCCTGCTGACGCGCAAAGGCATCCAGCACGAAGTCCTGAACGCCAAGCAACATGAACGGGAAGCCCACATCATCGCCGAGGCTGGCAAGTCCGGCGCCGTCACCATCGCCACCAACATGGCCGGTCGCGGTACGGATATCAAGCTCGGCCCCGGCGTCGCCGATAGCGGCGGCCTCCACGTCATCGGCACGGAACGTCACGAGTCCCGCCGCATCGATAACCAGCTCCGCGGCCGCGCCGGCCGCCAGGGCGACCCCGGCTCCAGCCAGTTCTTCGTCTCCTTCGGCGATGACATCATGAAGCGCTTCGCCCCCGAATGGGTCCCCGGCATGATGCGCAAGCTCGGCATGACCGAGGAGGTGCCGCTCGAAAGCGGCATGGTCAACAAGGCCATCGAACAGGCCCAGGGCAAAGTCGAAGCTCACAACTTCGATATCCGCAAACGCCTCGTCGAGTTCGACGATGTCATCAATGAGCACCGCACCGTCGTTTATCAGGAGCGCGATAAGGTTCTCGGTGGCGCCGATACCCGCGCCAACCTCCTCGACATGCTCGAGCAGGAAGTCACCGCCCTGGTCTCCAACGCCGATGGCGCCGGCCCCGAAGGGCTTGAACTCCTCCACACCGAACTTCGGGAAGTCCTGCTCCCCGACGATGTCCCCTCCGTTGACGAAATGCTGGAGCTCCGCGGCGAACTCCTGGATGAGATCCTCGATCGCATCGACGCGCGCTATGAGGACATCGAAGACAAGGTAGGCGAAGACAACATGCGCAAGGTCGAGCGCTGGATCCTCCTCGAAGCGATCGACTTTCACTGGCGCGAACACCTCACCGCGATTGACGACCTCCGCCAATCCATCGGGCTCCAGGCCTACGCCCAGGTCGACCCGCTCGTTGCTTTCAAGCGCGAAGGGCACGACATGTTCCAGCAGCTCCTCGGCAACATCCGCCGCCAGGTGGCGCGGACCGTCTTCCGCGTGAAAATCAGCGAGGTG
>CAYPAZ010000267.1:1817-3689 GCA_964408835.1 uncultured Anaerolineaceae bacterium | reverse complement strand
TCGGGGGCGCAGGGTAAGGTCGGCCGCCTATTCGGACGGGAGGCCCGGGGGCGGGAGAATTCCACGGCGCCACGCACCCGCCGTGGCGCATGCGTGGCGCCGGGTCTCGCGTTTGGAGATAATCGCCCGGCATCCGGAGGCACGGTCTGAAGCTCCTGTTTCTCGGCAATAGCAACGACGCTCCCTCCGGGAGTCACTCGGGACCCAGCCGGGCAGAGGCGGTGCGCGAGCGGCTGGAGGGGGAGCTCGGGCAGCCGGTGGAGGTGACGGTGCGGCCGACGTGGCCCACAGAAGCGTTACCGGGGCTGGTTGAGAAGTGGCTGGACCAGTACCAGCCGGACATCGTCTTCATGTCCGTCCCGTCGTTCTGGTTCCTGTACGAGTCCGTACCGCTCAAGCTGCAGCGCTGGGGCGGTCCGGCCGGCCGGTGGCTGGCGCGGCTTGGGCTCGCTTCTGCGAACACGAAGCCGTTGGCGCACCGCAGGGTGTACCACTGGTTCCGGTGGGCGGCGATGCGAACCATCGGCGGGGCGCCGCATTTCGAGCCGGAGGAGGTGATGGTGGTGGAGCCTGTACTCCGATCGGTGGCGCGGGCCGAATCGATCGGGTTGGCCGTTCGGGGGCCCCAGTCGTCGGCGCCGTGGAGCACAACTTCTCACCGGAGAGCGTGGCGAGACGCGCGACAGCAGAGGCTGGAGGGACGCCTGTGGCCGCTTTGCGAAGAACTCCACGCGTCGCTGGTAGAACCGGGCGGGGGGCAGACGAGGACCGGCGACTACCGGTCGGGCGACCGGAACCACCGGACGGGTGTGGCATTCCAGGCGATGGTGGAGGCGGACGTGAGGGCGTGTGTCGCGGCGTGGGAGCGGGCGCACCCCGGTGCGGCGCCGAAGATGCGATCGGAGGTCTAGCGTCTGCGGGGCTGCGGGCCGAACATTGGAGGCGATGCGAGTCCTTCGCCTTTCAACGAGCCATGATGTCCTCGGGCCGATGCCTCGGGAAAAGCGAGCCTGGCATCTCGCGGGGCAGGCTTGCGAAGGTCGGCTGATGGTACGGGCATGGGAGCAATCGCGGGCCCTGGCGGGAGGGGCGCGGTGAAGTTGCTGCGACTGGGGAACAGCCAGGACTTCCAGGGGGTGGCCGGGCCGGATGAGAGCATCGCGGCCGTTGCCGAGCGGGCGTTCCAGCGGAGCACGGGTGAGCAGATGGAAACGGTAACCCGGGCGATCTGGCCGAACGATAGCCTGCCCGAAGTGGTGGACCGGTGGATGGAGCGGGAGGAGCCGGACGCGGTGTTCCTCACCTGTGCGACGTTCTGGGTCGCGTTCCCATCGGTTCCGTTGCGGATCCGCAGGAGGCTGAAGCTGGTAGGGCCGGCGCTCGCTTCCGCGGGGCTGACGGTGGCGGGGACGAGGCGACTCGGGCACACGCGGGCCGTGAGGCGTGCGCGATGGGCCGCGCTCCGCACGATCGGGGCTGACTACCACTTCGAGCCGGAGTACGCGGCGGGGGTCGTCGAGCGGGTGGCGAGGGCGGTGCTCCAACGGGAGCCGACGTTGCTGGTAATGCGCGGCCCGATCCGCCACTGGATGCCATCGTTCCCGGAACGCACGAACCGCGGGACGAACATGCGGACGGAGGAGTTCGACCAAAGGCTCCGCGAGCTGGCCGGGCGGCTGCACATCCCCTACCTGGGGTACATGGACTACGACCAGCGGGAGCACCCCGAGCAGTACCAGGGCGACGAACTCCACCTCACGGCGGCGGGCATGGCATTCCGCGGGGAGAGGGAGGGCGCGTTCCTCGCAGAGGAGTGGATGCGGGTGCGGGTGACGCTGAGGGACTAGTCGGGGGCAGGCACGATCCAGTCGT
>CAYPAZ010000267.1:0-1807 GCA_964408835.1 uncultured Anaerolineaceae bacterium | reverse complement strand
GGCTAACACGCCACAAGCGCGTTGTCTATCGCTATCGAACGGTTCTAGCCCCGTGGGAGGCCGAGCCCGCGCTGGGCGATGATGTTCTTCTGGATCTCGGTGGTGCCGCCGCCGATGGGGCCGGAGACGGCGAGGAGGTAGCTGGTGAGGAGGCGGCCGTAGAGCTGCGCCCAGCGCGAGCCCGGCTGGAGCTGGCCGTACGGGCCCATCAGGTTCACGCCCGTGTTCGCCACCTTGATGCCGAAGAGCGCCAGCCACACCTTGCCGATGCTGGCTTCGTAGTTCGGGACTTCGCCGCGAGACTGGAGCCAGGCGGTGCGGATGGCCACCAGCCGGCCGACCTCTGACTCCACGACGAGGTCGGCGAGCTTGACGCGGACTTCCGGCTTGTCCCACGGGCGCCCGCCGGGGTGCCGTTCTTTCGCCCAGCGTACGAGGTCGTGGACCGTCCGGCGCGTACCGCTGATGGCGGCGATGTTGGAGCGCTCGAAATCGAGCGTGGTCGCGGCCACGTACCAGCCGTTGTTCTCGCCGCCGATAAGGTCGGAGGCAGGGACGCGGACATCTTCGAAGAAGGTCTGGTTAAAGTCGCGGCGATAGGCGATGTTCGGGACGCTCGTGACGCTTACCCCGGGGGCTTTCATATCGACGATGAAAGCGGAGATGCCCTTGTGCTTGGGGACGTCCGGGTTGGTGCGGGCGAGGAGCATCATGCGGGCGGCGAGGTGGCCGTTACTGGTCCAGATCTTCTGGCCGTTGATGACGTAGTCATCGCCATCGCGGATGGCGCGAGTCTGCATGCTGGCGAGGTCGCTGCCGGACTCGGGCTCGCTGAAGCCCTGGCAGTACCACTCTTCGCCAGAGGCCATGCGGGGCAGGTACTTCGCCTTCTGTTCGGGGCTGGCATGGACGAGCATGGCCGGGCCGGTGATGCCGATGGTGAAGAGGCGCCCGCCATGGGGGGCGCGATGGTACGCAAGCTCCTCGTTGAGGATGAACTGCTCGAGCATGGACTTGCCCATGCCGCCGTACTCTTCGGGCCAGGCGGGGGCGAGCCAGCGATTGGCGCCGAGCTTGCGCATGAACTGCTTCGCGAAGTCCGCCTGCTCTTCGCTATCGAAGAAGTCGTCGTCGGCTTCGAAGCCTTCAGGGAGCTCGGCCTTGAGGAACGCGCGGAGCCCGGTTCGCCACTGCTCGGTTTCGGGTGGGAGGCGGAAGTCCATAGCCAGATCAGTCTAATGCCAATACTGGTATTGACGCGCCCGCCTACCTCCGAGGGGGCCACGCCCGTACATTCTCCCGGCAAGCTTCTCTGGAGGACTCCCATGGACATCTCATTCGAAGGGCGCGTGGCCATCGTTACCGGCGCCGGGCGCGGACTCGGCCGTTCCTACGCAATCGACCTGGCGAAGCGCGGGGCGAAGGTGATCGTCAACGACCTCGGGGGGTCGGTTTCGGGCGAGGGAGCGGACCTCGGCCCAGCCGCTCAGGTGTGCGAAGAGATCAAGGCGGCGGGCGGCGAAGCCATCCCCAACGGCGGCAGCGTCGCGAGCTACGAGGACGCCTACGAACTGGTCAAGCAGGCGATGGACACCTGGGGCCGGCTCGACATCGTGGTGGCGAACGCGGGCATCCTGCGGGACAAGGCGTTCCACAACATGGCCGAGGATGAATGGGACGCGGTGGTGGCGGTGCACCTGAAAGGCGCCTACAACGTGCTCCGGCATGCGTGGCCGGTGTTCCGGCAGCAGGCGTACGGCCGGGTCGTGCTGGCCACTTCGAGTTCCGGCATCTATGGGAACTTCGG
>CAYPAZ010000266.1:0-3711 GCA_964408835.1 uncultured Anaerolineaceae bacterium | reverse complement strand
GGCTGAGGAGCGGCGGGCGGGGCTGGCTGCGGACGTGAAAGGCCGCTACGTGGCCTCGGCTTACCGCGACGACCTCCCCGAGTTGATGGTGGCAGCCGACCTCGCGGTGATGCGCGCGGGGGCCAGCACGCTGGGAGAGCTGCCGGCGGCGAGCCTCCCGGCACTGCTCATCCCGGGGACATTCGCCGGGGGCCACCAGCGCGACAACGCCCGGTGGCTTGAGCGGGCCGGTGCGGCGGTCGTGCTGGAGGAGCGGGATATCGGTCGGTTCGCGGACTGCGTGACCGGCCTTCTACAGGACAAGGATCGACTCGACCGGATGCGGACCGCCGCCGGTGAGGCGGCCCGGCCGGACGCCGCGGACGCCATCGCCGACCTGGTACTGGAGGTGGCACGATGAGTGCTATCCAGGGCCCTGTCCACCTCGTCGGGATCGGCGGGATGCACATGTCGGCGATCGCTCAGCTTCTCCTCGGCCAGGGCGTGAGAGTCACCGGCAGCGACCTGCGGCCCTCGGGGCTGACGGCGAAGTTGGAGACGCTGGGCGCGACCGTTCACGAAGGGCACGACGCGGCGAGTGTCGGCGACGCGAACCTGGTGGTGACGACTGTCGCGGCCGGCGACGACAACGTGGAAGTGCTGGAGGCGCGCCGGCGAGGCATACCGGTGCTCGTGCGCGCGGAAATGGTGGCCCGGCTCATCGCCGAGAAGCACGTCATCGCGGTCGCCGGCTCCCACGGAAAGACCACCACTTCATCGCTCATCGCGTTGATCCTTCGGGAAGCGGGGAAGGACCCGGCGTACCTCCTGGGCGGAGAGAGCATCGACCTCGATGGCAACGCCGCCTGGGGTGACGGCCCGTGCGTGGTCGAGGCCGACGAGTATGCGCGCGCGTTCCACCACTACGACCCGGCAGCCGCGGTGATCACCAACATCGAAGCGGATCACCTGGACTACTACGGGACCGCGGAAGCCTACCGGGAGGCGTTTGAGGTGTTCGCCGGGCGAGTGGTGGACGGAGGGCTGGTACTGCTGGGTGGCGGGGAGTCAACGGCGCGGATCGACGCTGCCGTGGCAGCCGGGGTGACCGTCGAACGGTACGGGACCGAGCGAGGCGTGCAGTGGGCCGCGGCCGGAGCGCGCATCACTCCCGACGGAGCCACCTTCGTTGTCGAACGTGATGGGAAGCCGCTGGGTGAGATGACAGTGAACGTACCCGGCGCGCACATGATGCTCAACGCGCTGGCAGCAACGGCCGTTTGCGTTCACGAGGGCGTTGATTTCGAGACCATTGCGGGTGCGGTGTCCCGCTTCCAGGGGGCGCGGCGCCGGTTCGAAGCCGTGGGCGAAGCGAAGGGCGTGCTTGTGATGGATGACTACGCCCACCACCCCTCCGAGGTGGAGGCTACCCTGGCCGCAGCGAGGGCGAGGTTTGGCCAGCGGCGCCTGGTCGGGGTGTTCCAACCGCACACCTACAGCCGGACGGCGTACCTCTGGGATCGATGGATCACGTGCTGGGGTGGGCTGGACGGGCTGATCGTCCTCGAGACGTATGCCGCGCGCGAGGAAGCGGAGGCGGGCAAAGGCGCCGCGGACCTGGCGAAGGCGATCACCAACCCGCCGGCGCGGTACGCGAAGGACTTCGACGAGGCGGCGGAGATGGCGGCCGCGGGCGTTGAGCCAGGCGATGTGGTGATGACGATCGGTGCGGGCGACGTCGACCAGGTGGGCCCGAAAGTCCTGGAGTTGCTGAAATGAGCAACCTCGACCGCCTTGCCACCGAACTGGGGAAGCTGGGCGAAGTGCGCCGGCTTGAGGCGCTCGCGCGGCACACGACGTTCGGGATCGGGGGCCCGGCCGACCTGTTTGTCACCGTCCGCGACGCCGAGAGCCTGGGAGCAGTTGCGCTTGTGGCGGAACAGGCGGGGGAGCCTCTGTTCGTGCTTGGGAGCGGGAGCAACATCCTCGCCGCCGATGCCGGGATCCGGGGGGTGGTGGTCGACAACCGCGCGCGAGCGGAGCACCCCAACGATGAACACACGCAGATCCGGGTGGAGAGCGGGGCCAGCTTCGCGGCGTTCGCGCGGCGGCTCTGCCGGCTGGGCCGCGACGGCCTCACGTGGGCGGTGGGCATTCCAGGGACGCTGGGGGGAGCGGTGGTCTACAACGCGGGCGCGTATGGAGGCTGCCTCGGGGACGTGCTTCGCAGGGTGCTCCTGCAAGACGCAAACGGACGCCGGGAATGGGTGGAAGCTGCAGACCTCGGCCTGGTCTACCGGGGCAGCGTGTTCACGCGGGGCCAGTTCGCGGGCCGCACCGTCCTCGAAGCAGAAGTTGAGCTCACGCCGAGCGACCCGGCCGAGTTGATGGAGCGCGTCGCCGGCTACGACACGAAGCGACTGGGGGCGCAGCCACGGGGACGGAACGCGGGCTCGATGTTCAAGAACCCGCCGTCCAGTCCGGCGTGGAAGCTGATCGATGCGGTCGGTCTGCGTGGCGAACGGCGCGGCGACGCGGCCATCAGCGACAAGCACTGCAACTTCTTCGTGAACTACGGCAATGCCGCAGCCAGTGATGTGGCGTGGCTGGTGGAGGAGGCGGAACGCCGCGTGGCCGAGCAGTTCGACGTGAGACTTGAGCGCGAAGTTGCCTTCGTGGGGGCGTGGTGATGGCGAAGCAGCGAGTGGCAGTGGTGTTCGGCGGCCGGAGTGGCGAGCACGAGGTGAGCGTGACAAGCGCCCGCAACGTGATCGCCGCGCTCGATGGCGAGCGCTGGGAGCCCGCTCCTATCGCTGTGACCAGGCAAGGCTACTGGCTCACCGTCGCCGAGACCGGGCGCCTGCTCGAGTCCGGCGCGGGTGCCTTCGGCGAGGGTGGGGAACCGCTCCTGACCAGTGCAGCACTCCGCGACCTGCGGAGCTGCGATGTTGCGTTTCCGCTTGTGCACGGCACGTACGGCGAAGACGGCACGATGCAGGGCTTCTTCGAAATGGCAGGGCTGGCCTACACAGGCTGTGGCGTGGCCGCGAGCGCTATCGGGCTCGACAAGGCGCTGATGAAGGCGCTGTTCCGGGAGGCCGGGATCCCGGTGCCCCGGTACGGCGTAATCCGCTCCTGGGAACTCGGCGAGGGGGAAGACACTGCGGTTGGTTACGTCGAGTCCGAACTCGGATACCCGTGCTTCGTCAAGCCAGCAAACGGTGGGTCCAGCGTCGGGGTCACGAAGGTTGCCTCGCGAGAGGATTTGCCGGCGGCGTTCCAGGCGGCGTTCGCTTACGACGACAAGGCGGTCGTCGAGGAGGCCATCGCCGGGCAGGAGGTCGAATGCTCGGTGCTGGGGAACGAACGTCCCGAAGCGAGCACGACCGGGGAAGTCGTCCCGGACCGGGACTTCTACGACTACGACAGCAAGTACGACCCGCGCTCGAAGTCCGCCTTGCACATCCCGGCGCGGGTCCCGGCGGAGACCTCCGAGCGCGTCAGGGAACTGGCCCTGCGCATGTTCCAGGTCATGGGATGCGAAGGGTACGCGCGAGTGGACTTCTTCGTGCGCGGCGGCTCGGAGGTCATCGCAAACGAGGTGAACACCATCCCCGGGTTCACCGCGATCAGCATGTACCCAAAGCTGTGGGAGGCTTCCGGATTGGGCTACACCGAACTTCTGACGCGGATCCTCGAACTCGGGCTGGAGCGCCACCGGCGGAGGTCGGA
>CAYPAZ010000265.1:0-3731 GCA_964408835.1 uncultured Anaerolineaceae bacterium | reverse complement strand
CGGGCGCGGGCCGCACCACGGTCGGGCCTGGTCCTTGCGGGCCCCCGGGATCTGGCGTCCCACCGTTGCCATCCGAGTCGTCGCCCCCACAGGCGGCCAGCCCCAGTAACGCCACCAGGGCAAGGCCCGCTACAATCAGACGCGCGGGGAATGGCCGGGAACGGCCGGGAGTGGATATGCGCGCTGTGCTCTTCGGCGCGATAGGCGTGGGCCTTCTCGCGGGAGTGGTCGTGGCCGCTGTGCGCGTACTCGATGGCGGAGGCGGCGGTGGGCCGGCCGGCCCCGGCAAAGAAAACCCCACCCCTACCGTCGTCGTCGATTCGCCCGAGGACGTGGCAGGCCGGTGGGCGCGAGCCTGGTCTAGCAACGACATCGAGGCGCTCTTCTCACTGGTGGAGCCGGCTTCCCAGCAGGCCTATCCGCTCGACCTGCTCCGCGATTTGTATTCCACGTTCGCGCTGGAGACCACTCGTACCGGCCTCCAGGTCAATGTCACCAGCGCCAACGCGTCCGGAGCAAGTCTCGCCGTCCAACTGGATACACGCTATTTCGGTACGCTCGAGTACGACATCACTCTTTCCTTTGTCGAAACCAATGGTGTCCCCCGTGTTCGCTGGTTCCACACCACTCTCCACCCCGCCCTCGTCGATGGCCGGCGCATCGTCAGCGAAGTCCAGAAACCCTCCCGCGGCGCCATCTACGACCGCAACGGGCAGCCCCTTGCCGTCACTCGCGACATCCGGATGCTCGGCCTCAACCGCGCCATCGTCTCTGACCGGGAGTCTCTCACGCTGATGGCTATCTCCCTCGGGTTCACGCGTGACCAGGTCAACCGGGCGTTCGACTCTCCGTTCGGGCTCAACCAGCGAGTCCCCATCGGCACAGTCCCGGATGACGAGGCCGAGGCGGCCACCATCGCCGCCACCGCCACCGATGGACTGCTCGTCTACTTCGAAACCGGCCGAGTTCACCCGCTCGGTGCCGCAGCCGCGCACATCGTCGGGTACACGCGCGAACTCACCGCCGACGAGCTCACTGCCCGCGCCGGACTCGGATATAGCATCGGGGACCGCATCGGCGCCGTCGGCATCGAAGCGGGGATGGATGAGACGCTCGGCGGCCAGCCTGGTGGCGAACTCCGCCTCTTGAACTCCGCCGGCGACACCCTCGAAGTCCTCGCCGCCCGTGAATTCGTCGAGGGCCAGGATGTTCACACCACTCTTGACTCCGCCACCCTCGTCGAAAGCCACCGCCGCCTCGGTGGCCGCGCCGGCGCCAGTGTTGTCATCGACCCACGCACCAACGAACTGCTGGCGCTCAACAGCTCGCCGAGCTACGACCCCGATGCCTTCGAGCGCCAGGACCAGGCTGCCGTCAACGCCATCCTGGATACCCCGGGCGACCCACTGAACAACCGCGCCACGGTCGGTCTCTACTCCGCCGGCTCCACGTTCAAGTTGGTCACCGGGGCGGCGGCGTTCTCCGTGCTCGGCGTCCCCCTGGGCACTACCTACCCCTGCACGGCAACATGGAACGTCATCGACCCGCCCCTCCGAAATTGGGAAGGGGCCCAGGGCGACCTCACCATCGCCCAGGCACTCATGCGCTCCTGCAACCCCGTGTTCTGGCAGATCGCGTACGACATTCACACCCGGGCGGAAGATGGCGCCCTCTCTGAAGTCGCTCGCGCCTTTGGCTTCGGGGCTCGCTCGGGCGTCGTCGGGTTCTACGAAGAGCCCGGGTTCGTCCCCGACCCGGAGTGGAAGGCGCGCGTCCGGGGCGAGGCGTGGCTCGCCGGCGACGACATCAACCTCGCCATCGGCCAGGGCGAACTGCTCGTCACTCCGCTCCAGCTGGCCAACGCCTACGTGTCCATCATCAGCGGCGAACTGCGGACCCCGGTGGTGCTCCTCGGCGAGACACCCGACTCCCGGGGCCAACTCCCGCTCACCCCAGAGCAACGCAGCCACCTTCGGCGCGGCCTCGAGCTTGTCGCCAGCCCCACCGGCACGGCCGCTTCAGCCTTCGCCGGCTACAGCAACTTCGCCGGCAAGTCCGGCACCGCTGAAGACGCCGACCAGCAGCAGCACGTCCTCTTCGTCGCCTACGCCCCCTCCGGCAACCCCAGGGCCGTAGCCGCGGTCATCCTCGACGACGGTGACTCGGGCTCGCGGGAAGCTGGCCCCATCGCCCGTGACATGGTCCTCGCAGCGCCCGACTAGCGCCGCCGCGCTGTGTAGATCGAAGTCGAGAAGCGGCGCGTCACCACTCCCCCGAACTGCTCGCTTGCGATTCGCTCCAGCTCGTCAAGGACCCGCCCCTGCTCCACGGGCGGCAGCCGCGTGATGTTTGAGAACGTCGAGTAGAGCGCCCGCACCTGGGCGGGGTCCATGGTCCAGTCCCACCGGAACTGCGTGTGCTCTACCATGTCGAACGCGCCAGTCGCCTCGATTTCTGCCTTCCGCTTCTCCACCTCGAACGGGTACGGGACGCCCTCCGCGCCTTGCGATGGCCCGCTCGCAAGCGGGGCGAGCACCGGGTCCGTCGCGCTGACAAAGGCGTCGGGCAACGCAAAGTGCGTGACCGGCTCCACATCTCCGAAGACGTTCCACCACAGCGCCAGCCACCCTCCGGGCCGCAGTAGCCCCGCCACCTTCCGCAGCCCCGGCTCCGGATCCACCCAGTGGAACGCGGTCGCCGAAACCACCATGTCGAACGGTCCTTCCAGTGCTGCATCCTCAAACCGCTCCGTCACAACCCGGACCGGCCAGCCCTGCCGCGCCGCCTCCCCGGCCAGGTACCCCGCGAGCCGGGCATCCGGCTCCACCGCCACCACTTCAGCCACTCCGAGCCTGGCCAGCCGCGGCTCCACCGCCCCCGCACCCGCGCCGATATCGAGCACGCGGCACCCCTGCCGGAGCCCACATCGACTCACCAGGAGCTCGTACACGCCCTCCGGGTAAGGTGGCCGCGCCGTGCCATACCCCGCGGGATCCTGCCCGAAGAGTCGGGCGCCCTCTTCGCGAGAAATGGTCGGCTGTTCCGCCATCGCCCGACGGTACCACGGAGGCTGGTATACTCACCTCTGCCGTCCGCACGGAACCAACCCGGGCGGTAGCCAGTCCTGCCCCTGGGAGGCGCCCTATGAAGCGATTGCTCGGTTTGACGGCCATCTTCGCCGCTATCGGCGGAGTACTCTTCTTCTGGCGCAAGCGTCAGAGCGATGATGAATTCCTCGACGAGGAACTCGAGTAGCCAGTACCGAAACCCAGCCCGCGGCACGCCGCCCCGTCCTCACCGGCTACGGGGTCGTCAGCACGTGGGGTAGCGGCATCGGTCCCGCATGGGACGCGCTTTCCACCGGCCAGCGGCCGGGCCGCCAATGGCAGCCGGATGGCGCCGAAACCCCCACCTTCGCCGCCCCCATCCCAGAGGACTACCGGCGCCACGCGCGCATCCCCGCGAACCTCGCCCATTTCCTTGATCAGGGTTCACAGATTGCGCTCGATGCCGCCTTGCAGGCGCTTGATTCCGCCGGCATCGGCGAGGGTGAGGGCGATGCCCGTCGCTTCGCCGTGGCCGATGGCGCCGCTTACCGCGCTCCCGGCCAGCCCACCCTCTTCGTCCCCTATGGCCACCTGATCGCCCGGACGACCGGGGCCCGCGGACCCGCGGTGGTGACCGGAGGTGGCGACGCTTCTGGGATGGCGGCCATCGCCGCGGCGGCCCGC
>CAYPAZ010000264.1:0-3755 GCA_964408835.1 uncultured Anaerolineaceae bacterium | reverse complement strand
ACACTCCTCGACCCCGGTCGAGGCCAACTCCATCCGGGTTCGCCTCACCACCGTCGCAAGCGCAACGAACAAGACGT
Source organism: uncultured Anaerolineaceae bacterium (assembly GCA_964408835.1). Taxonomy (GTDB): domain Bacteria; phylum Chloroflexota; class Dehalococcoidia; order Tepidiformales; family Tepidiformaceae; genus CAYPAZ01. Next base: position 3,678 of record CAYPAZ010000264.1, on the reverse strand, counting down.
TCTTCCTCGACTGGGTCGGCCTCCAGGTGCACTACTAGCGGCTACTGCCAGCGTGGGTAGCTGCCGAACACCTTCAGGCTCGAACTCAGGCCGCGCACTGCCTCCAACGCCGCCTTCGGCCGCTCGTCATCCTGGTGCCCTTCGAAGTCGACAAGGAACACGTACTCCCCGAACGCCGTCCGCGTTGGCCGGCTCTCCATCTTCGTGCAGTTGATCCCCCGGCTCGCGAACTCCGCCAGCGCCCCCACCAGCGACCCCGGCCGGTCCTCCGCGAACGTAAACGCGATCGATGTCCGATCTCGTCCCGTGGGCTGCGTCTTTCCCCTCCCCAGCACCACGAACCGCGTGACGTTCCCTTCCGTATCCTGGATTCTGCGCGCGAGTATCTCCCCCCCATACAGCTCGGCTGCCCGCACCGTGCCGATAGCCGCCGCATCCCCACCACGCTGCACCGCCTGGTCCACCGCCTCCGCCGTCGAAAGCGCCGCCTCCACCGTCGCTTTCGGGAAGCATCGCTCCAGGAACCCTCTGCACTGCCCCAGCGCCTGCGGGTGCGAATAGATCACCTTCACATCCGAGACTGTTGTCTCCGGCGCCACCACCAGGTTGTGCTCCACCGGAAGCACCAACTCGTGCTGGATCTGCAGAGCCGTGTCGTGGATCAGGATATCCAGCGTCTCCGCCACCGAGCCGTTGATGCTGTTCTCGATCGCAACCACCCCCTCATCCGCCATCCCCGATTCCACCGCCACCGCCACTGCGGCGTGCGAAGGGAACGGGAACAGCTCTGCGTCCGGCGCGTAGCGCAGCGCCGCCTCTTCCCCGAATGTCCCCGCCGGTCCCAAATACGCGACCCGCGCTCCCGTCACGTGTCCAGCCCGTGCGTCGAGCCGACGAGTGCCTCGCGCAACGCGTCCTCGCTCTCCTTCCGCGTTACCACCACAACCGCGTCCCCCGCGTTGAGCCGCGTGTCCCCGGTCGGCATCCGCGGCACCCCGCCGGGATCGACCACCAGCGAAATCAGTGACTCCGGCGGCAGCAGCACCTCCCGGATCGCCTTCCCGATGACCGGCGCCATCTCCGGGATCTTCACTTCCACCAGCTCCAGGCCGCTGTGCAGCTGCAACAACGAGATCATCGCGTCGTGCATCGGCAGCTCCTGCTCAATCTGGGCCAGGATCACCTGCGTCGCGGAAACCGTCGTCTCGATTCCCCGCTTCTTGAAGAGCAACTCGTTCTTCGGGTTATTGATCCGCGCGATCGACCGCTGCACCCCCCGGAACTTCGCGATCTCGCAAACCACCAGGTTGTCCTCATCGTCCCCGGTGACCGCCGCCACGATGTCGGCGCGCGCCACCCCTGCCCCATCCAGGATCGCCGCCTCGCATCCGTCCCCGTTGATGACGACGTTGCCCAGCTCGTCCGCGAGCGCTGCAGCGCGGGCCGCCTCCGACTCAATCACCAGCAGCTCGTGCCCCCCCTCCACAAGCTCCTTCGCCAGGTGGTAGCCAACCTTCCCCCCTCCGACCACGATCACGTACATCGCCTACCCTCGCTCGCCCTGGCCGTCCAGCAGCATTCCCACCATCTTCTGCGCACCGAGCGTCGTCGGGCTGAACGTTTCAAGCCCCATCTCCCGGAAGATCTCCTCCCGCCCCGGGTCGTAGATCCTGCAAATCACCCGGGGCACGCGATAGACCTCCTTCGCCAGCTGGCTCCCGAAGATGTTGCGATTGTCCCCCTGCGTCACAGCCATGAAGGCGTCCATATGCTCGATGTCCGCCTTCTCCAACGAATCCTGGTCCATCCCGTTGCCCACCGCCTTTGTCCCGGCAAACGTCGCTGGCAACCGCCGGAAGGCACCCTGGTTGACGTCCAGAACAGTCACCTGGTGACCGGCGATGTCCAGGTCTGCCGCCAGGCGTGCCCCGAGCCGCCCGCAACCCATGATCAGCACCTTCATTCCTTCACCGCCTGTCGTACCACCCACACCTGGCTGTGGGCGTTCTTCAGCACGTAGTCCACCGTTCGCCCCACCTGGAACGCGCCGATCAGGCGCTTGTAGCCAACACCCATGATGATCGCCTGGATTCCCCGGTCCCTTGCCTCCTCCACAATCGCGATCCCCGCGTCCCGTGCTTGCAACAGCTCACCCGTCACCTGGTAGTCGTTCGCCGCGGCCACTTCTTCCGCCCGTCGCAACAGCTGTTCCCCCCGCCGCGCCTCCGCGTCCATCTCTGCGTCCAAGGGCAGCGCCCGCACCACTTCGATTACGTGCACGACCACCACCTTGCCTTTCTTCCGCTTCGCCAGCCCACACGCGATCCCCACAGCCTCCAGGCTTGCTGGCGAATCCGATACTGGCACGAGGATGCTTGTGGGATCTGGCATAGCCTGCCGTTGCTGCGAAATTCGCGATTATACCTACCCGCGTGTGAACGCACGCGAGCCACGCTCAATCGTCCCTCGCAAACCACAGCCGCACAACACCGTTGATGATCAGCAGCAGCCCGATCGCGTACCCGATGTTCCACTCCGTCGTTTGCGTGAACATGAACAACACCACGAACAGGCCGAGCACAATCGAAGTTACAGCGAAGATGTAGTTTGCGGTGCGCATCCGGTCCAGCGTGAAGTCCATGGCTCTACGGCCCTCAAAACGATGCTACGCCCGCCTGCATGAACATGGAAACGACTGCTCAGGGCGTCGATAGAAAGCGCCCGCTAGCGGCGTCCCGAATCCCTCCTCTCCGGGGGGCAGGCATATCGCCTGCCCCCGGACTCGTTGTCACGCCACCGGAGCTCCCCGCTGCCGTCGCCGGGCAACAGCCATCCCCGCGAGCGCCACCAGCCCGAACGGCGCCAACCACATCGCCGCCACAAGCGCGTAAACGCCTACGGTTGCCACTCCCTCAACCACCTCGAGCGAGGTCGCCCACGCATCCCTGAACGCCTGCCCCAGCCCACCACCGTTGCTCTCTACGCGTGCCGGCAGAATCGGGTCCAGCGTCAGCGTCACAGTCGCGAACTCCGTCAGGTTGTCCAGCACGTTCAGGCGGCCCTGGATCTGCTCAATCTGCGACCGCACCCCGTCCAGCCGGTCGTTCACCGTCAGGATGTCCGTGATCGTCGTCGCCTGCTGCAGAAGTGTCAGGTACTGCTGTTCTGTGCGCTCCAGGTTGCGGAGTCGACTCTGCAGGTCCGTGTACTGCTCCGTGACCTCCTGCGAGCTCGAACCCTCGCTCACAACCATCCCACCCTCGATCGCCCTCAGGGACGCAATCACGTCCTGGTGGCGGTTCGATGGCACCCGCAGGCTGATGGTCGCGAACGGGAACGAGTCGCCACCGATCGTCCGGAACGAGAGTCCCGAAGACTCGACATAGCCCCCGGCATTCCGCGCCAGCCGCTGCGCCTCCGCGAACGAAGCCTGCACGTCCGGCACCTCGATCCGCATCTGCACATCGAAGATCACCTTCCTGTCGACCTGGGCATTCAGCGGTGGCGGCTCGCCCTCTCCCGTCCCGCTGGCAACGCTGGACCCGAATCCCGGGTCGCCCGGCTTCGCGGCCCCGTCGGTGGCGCCGCCCTCGCTTGCGGTCTGGCCTCGGCCGCCGCCGTCATCGTCGTCCCCGATGGCAAAGTCGCCTCCGCATGCCGCGCTCAGTATCCCCAGCG
>CAYPAZ010000263.1:0-3774 GCA_964408835.1 uncultured Anaerolineaceae bacterium | reverse complement strand
CCGGTGCTTCCCCGCCGGGGCCGCTTGCGTTCAACCGCTCGCCGCCCCCTGCAGTCGGGCGGGAGGTTCCGGCCGCCGCGCCAGGATGAAGAACACCGACCCAACCGCCGCGATGCCCGCCAGGATGTCGAACCCCACCCGGTAGTTCCCTGTCTGGTCGTACACCAACCCCGCGATGATCGGCCCCAGGATCGTCCCCACGATGATGATCATGTTCGAGACCCCAAGGATCTTCCCGAACGAGCTCCGCCCGAAGTAGTCCGCCCGAAGCGCCGCCATCTGCGGCCCCCGCCATCCCCACGCCAGTCCGTGCAGCAGCGTGAACGCGATCACCATCGCCGGGTTCACCGCGTGCGAAAGCAACACCAGCCCCACCGCGTGCATCGCCATGCACGTCACCAGCAGAGCCCGCTTGTTCACCCGATCCCCCAGCAACCCGCCCGAGACGATCGCCGCCAGGAACAGCGTCGTCATCAGGAAGACGATCGCCGAAGCCTGCCCCAGCGAATATCCCTGGCTTTCCGTCAGGTGCGAGACCAGGTGAACGTTGAGCGCGGAAACCACGAACAGCGCCGAGCCGTGGCCCAGCGAGATCCACCAGAAGGAAGGTGCCCGCAGCGCCTCCCCGAGCGTGAAGTCCCCGCTCGCCGCCGCCATCCGGGCACGGTGGTCGGCCTCGGGATCGTCTCCGGGCAGGTCACCATCCGGCCGAAGCCCCATCTCTTCCGGCCGGTGACGCAACATCTGCGCCAACGGCAGGCCCACCCCCAGCGCCAGTACTCCCGAGCCGAACGCCGTCGCCCTCCAGCCGAACGCCTCAAGGAAGAACACCGTCGCCGGGATCACCATCCCACCGATCGCGAACCCCGTGCTCGCCAGGCTGATCGCTGTCGCCCGCCGGCGCTCGAACCACTGCACCACCGTGAACGTCACCGTCAGGTACCCGGCGAGGCTCATCCCCAGCGCCATCACGAAGAACGCCATGTAGAACGTCAAGAGCGAGTTCACCTGGCTGAACAACATCAACCCGATAGCGAACAGCGCGATGCCCGCGCGCGCCACTGCCCGTGGCCCGAAGCGGTCCAGCAGCCACCCCTGGAACGGCCCGGTCACGCCGCTCTCCGCCTCCCGCAAAGAAGAAGCCGCCCCCAGCGCCGTCTTACTCCACCCGAACTCCTCTCGGAGCAACACCACATACGCGCCGTACGCCTGCCCCAGTAGAGCCGCCACCGTCAGTTGGAGCGCTGCCCCCGCCCCCACGATCTTCCACCCGTAGAACACCTTGCCGCGCGGCCTGAAGCGGCTCGCAGCTGACACCAGAGCCCTGCCAGCCACGAATCAAGTCTCCCCAGCGCGTGCTGGCTGCGAGTCTACATCCGCAACGCGTTACAACCCGGGACCGACACCCCTTGAAAGTGCCGGGGGCGCCGCCCGTGGGGAGCGGCGCCCCGGCTCGCCGGGCAAGCACCCGTATCCCGGCTTCCACCTGGCTGCCGTGGAGCTACAGCAGCCAGCCTCGCGCACGCGGCCGCCCCGCCCTCGGGGGGCATCGCTTCGCACACGTGACCCCGGAGGTCACTAGCGCGGTTCCAGGGGTCGTGAAGAACGCCCCCGTGTCACGGCTCGCGAACAACGTCTAACCTCGGTTCTGGGGGCATCCACACTGTACGACTGGCCTCCGTGGCTGTGCTATGGCACTTTCCGTGACATCCCGGTGACGGTTTGTGGCGCCCCGGCCGCGCGGACACGCCAGCCGCCTTCGGCTACACTTTCCCTTCACATCCGTACGCGAGGATCCGCCCCGTGTCTGAGCTCGGTCGTCTGCTCACCGCCATGGTCACCCCTTACACCCCCTCCGGTGAGGTCGACTATGCCCACGCGCGCCAGCTGGCGCGCTTTCTCGTCGATGCGGGCAACCACGGCGTCGTCCTCGCAGGCACTACCGGCGAATCCCCGCTCCTCTCCGACGACGAGAAAGAGCACCTCTGGGCCGAGGTCAAGCAGGAACTCGGCGATTCAGCCACGGTCGTCGCGGGCGCCGGCACCAATGACACCCACCACAGCGTCGAGCTCAGCCTCCGTGCCGAACGCGCCGGCGCCGATGCCATCCTCGCCGTCGCCCCCTACTACCTTCGTCCCCCACAGGAGGGCATCTACCGCCACATGGTCGCCATCGCCGAGGCGACGAGCCTCCCGGTCATCATCTACAACGTCCCCTCCCGCACCGGGGTCAACATCACCGTGGAGACCATCGTCCGCCTCGCCGAACACCCCAACATCGTTGGCGACAAGGAAGCCAACGGGGATCTCGCCCACACCGCCCGCATCATCGAAGCAGCCCCGGACTTCAAGATCTGGTCCGGCAACGACAACGACAACTTCCCCATTTACTGCATGGGCGGCTACGGCGCGATCAGCGTCACCGGCCACATCGTTGCCCGCCAGCAGCGCCAGATGCTCGATCTCGTCCTCGCCGGCAAAGTGAGCGAAGCCGCCGCCATCCACCGCCGCCTCGTCCCCCTCACCGATGCCTGCTTCCTCAACGGCAGCCCTTCGACCATCCGCTACGTCCTCCGCCAGCTTGGCCACAACATCGGCGAACCCCGCCTCCCCGTCGTGGAGCCCGAAGACTCCACTGGCGAACGCGTCATGGCCGAACTCGCCCACCACCACCTCGACCTCCCCGCCCACGCCGGGTAGCGCCTTCTGACGACTGACGACTGACGACTGACGACTCTCTATCCCATCCCGATCCGCCGCAAATGCTCGTCATCGATCCCGAAGTAGTGCCCCAGCTCGTGCAACACCGTCACCCGCACCTGCTCGATGATCTCCTCGTCCGTCTTACAGATCGACTCGATCGGCTCCTGGTAGATGCTGATCTTGTCCGGCGGCACCAGGTTGTAGAACTCCCCCCGCGCCGTCAGCGGTATCCCGTGATACAGCCCCAGCAACGTCCCTCGCCCAACCCCCGCCTCCTTCCGGTCCATCGCCGTCGGACGCCGCTCCACCACGATCTGCACGTTCTCCACCCTGTGCAGCAACTCCTCCGGTAGCGACGCCACCGCCTCCCTCACCAGCTTCCTGAAACGACGCGGTTCCAGCCTGGCCCCTACCTTCGCGTCGGCGAAGCGCTCCAGAGCGTCTTGAACCCCTCGCCGCTCACTGCGTTCCGCTTCTGACTACGCTCCAGCGCCACCACTTCCGCCAACGTCTCCTCAGCCGCCCTCACAGCCTCCGGGTGTCCCGCCTCCGCGACGCGCTCGAGGATCACGTCCCACACGCCCGTCTCCTTCATCGACTCCGCGAACCGCGGCCACCAGATCGAGACGATCTTCGGCGGCGCCGGCAACCGGGGCCGCAGCTTCTTCAACGCCCGGTACCGCTCCTGCACCGATTTCACCGGCTCCACCAGCCGCACTGCCGGCCCATCGATCTCCGTCGCCCGGAAGTCCAGCAACAGCCGCTGACCCACCACCACGAACCGCATCGTCACAACGTCCGATGTCCTGAGAGTACTGAGGATTTCGTCGAGGTCCAGGCTGAAGTCGTTGTCCATCGTGCCCGCAGTGTACGGCCCCGCCCCCCGCCCGTCACCGCCCGTCCACCAGATTCACCCCGCTTTCTAACACGGCCACGCACCGGAAACACTTTGCAATGTTTTCCATTGACCCCCCCCCAGGCGTCCGGTACGCTGCCCGCAGCGTGGGGCTCCGGCCGGAGGTGTACCATGCGAGTTCCCCGCAACCGCTACCCTCGGCTACTTGTTCTTTT
>CAYPAZ010000262.1:0-3861 GCA_964408835.1 uncultured Anaerolineaceae bacterium | reverse complement strand
CGCGTGAACGGCTCCATCGGGTTCTTCGTCGCCACTGCCACTCTCCTTTGTTGACCTTGTAAGTAGAGAATATCCTACCCTGCGGTCCCCTGGCACCGCACCACCAAACCCGCGTCGGAGGGCACACTGGCGACCACAGACCTCTCCCACCCCATCTCCCGCGAAGCTCTCACCGGCTACGTGAACCGCGTCCACGCCCGCTCCTACGAAGCTGTCTCGCTCATCCCCGATGACCGCGTCGCCTGGCGTACCCGCCCCGGCGAATTCTCCCTCGGCGAAATAGCGCTCCACATCGCCAACTGCCGCCTCATGAACATCGCCTCCATCCGCGGCGACCGCCCCCGCTACCGCGGCCATGAAATCCCCGCAGGCGCGACCACCCACGACCTCCAGAAGGCCCTCCTCCGCACCAGCAAGACGACCATCGCACGCCTCTCCGACGCCGACCTCACCGCTGAAATCACTGCTGCCTCCGGCGCCCGCAGCCCCGCCTGGCAGATCGTCCTCGGTGGCCTCATAGAACACGAAACCCACCACCGTAGCCAGCTCTGCGAAGCCCTCTCCGCCGCGGGCATCCCTCCCCCACCGCTCTACGGACTCCACGCCGAAGATCTCCCCCGCTAGCCCCTTCGCATCCCCGGCGCGCGACGCCGCCATCCCGGCGGGCTACACTCCTCTCCGATCCTCCGCCACCCCGAAACTCGACACCCATGAACGACCCCCTCCGCCCCTCCGCCACCGAAGCCCTCGCCGAATGGGCCCGCCGCGTCCGCGTCAACCGCGAACAGGTCGAATCCATCCGCGAAGCCGCCGATGGCCCCGACTTCTACGCTCCCGTCGCCTCTGCCTTCAAGGCAGACCCCCACCGCACCGACGAACCCGCCCTCGACCTTCTCCGCTCCCTCGTCCAACCCGGCGAGACCGTCCTCGATATCGGCGCCGGCGGCGGCCGCTACGCCCTCCCCCTTGCCCTCGTCGCGAAGGAAGTCATCGCCCTCGACCCCTCCGAGGCCATGCTCGCCATCCTCCGCGAAGGCATGGAGGAGCAGGCCATCGCCAACGTCACCATCATCCAGGACCGCTGGCCTTCCCCCAACGCCCCCACCGCCGATATCGCCCTCATCTGCCACGTCGGCTACGACATCGAAGACATCGGCCCCTTCCTCGATGCCATGGAAGCCCACGCCCGCCGCCTCTGCGTCGCCGTCATGCTCCAGCGCCAGCCATCCACCCTCTTCGACAAGTTCTGGCCCGAAGTCCACGGCGTCGAACGCGAGTCACTCCCCGCCCTACCGGAGTTCATCGCCCTCCAGCTCGCCCGTGGGAAGACCTTCGAAGTCCACCTCGCCGGCCGCCGCCCACCCCACTACGCCTCCATGGAGTCCCTGCTCGCCATGGCCCGCCGCCAGCTCTGGGTCAACCCTGGCTCCGAAAAGGACATCACCCTCCAGCGCCTCCTCCACGAACGCGCCGAAGAACACGAAGGCCAGTTCGGCCTCGGCTCTCTCGGCCTCCAGATCGGCGTCATCACCTGGTCCCCGTGACAGCGTGTGGCCGTCAGGCCACCCTTGCGCAGTCCCGCATCCGCAAGAAAGGGCCGAGGGGCCCACGAGAATGGGCCGTTCGGCCCTACCCCTTCGGATGCCTCACCTCCAGACTGGATTCCCTCGGTCTATCCAGTCTGGAGGTGAGGCATGGTTGCCTCGTCCTTGCGGGCACTGGTCGGCGTGGCACTTGCCAGCGCGGCCGTGCTGCTTCAGATGTCGACCGGGGGGCCAGCCAGCTGGTCGACGTCTATCAAGTCCGGGCCCCCACATCGTCCACGGTCAACCAATTCGGGATGCACTTCAACGAAGTGGGCTACGAGACATTTATGGCGCGGGACTGGTCTATGGGAACTGGATCCACAGTTAATCATCGGGCCCAGTTGATGAACAGCATCGCGTCCGGAACGCGATGGCGGTTCACCCGCTGGGGTAACTGCAACGTCGTCGCTGAGGCCGGATACCTGGACGGCGGCGGGGTCTGGCATTCGTATTCGTACGAGGTAGTGCATTGGATGCACCTGGGGTCGCGGGTTGCCAGCGGCACCGTCTCCTCGCCCATGACATCCGTCTGGTCACTCTACACATCCTACGTCGGGCAAGTCGCGCTGTGCGGGACCAGCGCCGCGCACTCGCATCAGTCGGCCGACATCGGGCCGTTGACGCCGTACTGGCGCTACATCCAGAACCCATCGTCCGACACGTGCTGGGCGAACACGACCAGCACTACGCAGTGCCCGAGCACCTACAAGCAGGACAACTCCGGCGCAGCTTGCCCGCCGAGCAACTGGACCGGCAACTACACCCGGCCGTCGGGCAACACCACCCGATACGTCTGCGAAACGTGGTCGGCGCTCAACTGGTACTCAGATGCCCCGCTGGTCGTCGCCAAGTGGATGATCTAGGAGGGAGCGAGATGACAAGCAGACATTCCAGCGAATCCGTGCCCGAAAGGTGGGCCCGCCGGGGCTCCAGCATCATCTTGTTCGCCGGGGCCGCCGCGCTGGGGGCTGCGGTGATCGGCGTTGCCTTCGGCGGCGGCGATCTCTGGGAGTGGGGTAAGGACGCCACTCACCTCTTCGATGACGAAGGGCGTCGGATGGAAGCCACTCCGACGGTCGCGGCCGTTGGGGTGGGGACGGAAGCGGCGTTCCTCGATGCCGTGATGGCTGACGCTCGAGCCGCGGGCGGCGCGCGCACCGAGGCCGCCACTACCCAGGCCCTGGATGCTCTGAAGACCGGGGACACATCAGCTCTAGTCGAGTCGATTCAACTCAGCTCGGCACCTTGTGTGATCACTTCTCACGGCAGTGGCTTCCCTCCGTGTCAGGAAGGACAGAAGGCCGGTGACGTTGTCGTATTCGTGCCGGCAGCGGACCCGACGCTTCAGTGGGGATTCCCCTATCCGACGCTGCCGAAAATCATTAACGCACTCTTCGAGGGAAACTCCTCGGCTCTGCTCGTCGCCGGGCGGACAGAAACCGAGCGGGGGACTTGGATTCTTGAGTACGTGCTGGCAGAAGACCGTGCCGCCCCGGAGGAGGCGTACTACGCGCTCACGGCTCGATGGGTGACTGTCGAGCTAGACCCTCGGAGTGAGACGCCGATAGTAGCCTTCAGCTGGGGCGAGACCGATCCGCTGTCCATGTACCGGCTCTGGGATCCGGGCCTGTCCAACGTCCTGTTCGTCGACCCACGGGCCGTCGCCGAGGAACAGGCCATCGTGGATCGGACGAGCCAGGGAGAGGCTGGCCCGATTCCGACCGTCAGCGCGCAGTAGGCCAGCTGCTCGACCGCCGAGACAGCCGGGCGGGGTGCCGGATGTGCCGCCCCGCCCGGCTCCCTCCCCAAAGTCACGGCCCGGCCCTGCCGTCTCCGCATAACCGGTAGCCGGCCACCCGCTACCCTCCATCGCCGCGCCGCGATACACTTAGCGTTCGACTAAAAGGCCGGTCCCTCCCGCCAGGGGCCCGTCAGCCCCCGGAGTCCTGCCCCTTGTACGTCATTGGTCTTACCGGTGGAATTGCCAGCGGCAAATCCACCGTCTCCCAGTTCTTTCGCGAACACCACGTCCCCGTCATCGATGCCGATATCCTCGGTCACCGCGCCTACGACCCCGGCACCCCCGCCTTCGATGCTGTCGTCGAAGCCTTCGGCAGCGACCTCGTGGCCCCCGATGGCACCATCGACCGCCGCGCCCTCGGCGCGAAGGTGTTCGGCAAGCCCCAGGAACTCAAGCGCCTGACCGACATCGTCTGGCCTCAGATCCGCCGCCTCGCCAGCGAACAGCTCTCCGAACTCGAAGTCGCGGGCAACC
>CAYPAZ010000261.1:0-3870 GCA_964408835.1 uncultured Anaerolineaceae bacterium | reverse complement strand
CGAGCACCGTGTTGATGGCGCAAATCCCCGCCGCGCCCTCAGCTTCGCAGGCCAGCGCCAGCGCCACGGGGTCGGTCACGTTCGGCGTGAGCTTGACGAAGACCGGCAGGTCGGTCGCGTGGATGGCGGCCCGTGTCGCGCGGGCGGAAGCCTCGACGCTCTGGCCAATTTCGAGCCCACCTTCGTCGACGTTCGGGCAGCTGATGTTCAGCTCGATGGCCGCCACCCCGGGTACGCCGTCGAGCCGGCGCGCGAGGTACCCGAACTCGTCCACGGTGTCTCCCGCGACATTGACGATGACCGGCGTCTTCCAGCGCGCCCACCGGGGGGCGAGGTCATCCACCACCTCATCGATGCCCACGTTCTGGAGCCCGATGGAGTTCAGCATCCCGGCAGGCGTCTCCGCGACTCGCGGCTGCGGGTTCCCCGCGCGGGCCCGCACCGTAACGCCCTTGCTGACGACCGCCCCCAGGGCATTGATGTCGTAGTGCTTCGCGAACTCCATCCCCCAGCTGAACGTGCCCGAGGCCGGCATCACCGGGTTGCGAAGGACCAGCCCGGTCTTGTGCCCGGGCGCGAGGTCGACCTGGAGGTTCGGAGCCATCCCCTCCAGTGTAGCGGCTGGCGCGCTCAGGTTATGCGGGTGCGATATCGCCGCTGGTAACCTTGGAGCCACGAGGAGGCCCCCATGCCCATCATCAGCGCGTCAGCGCCCTACCTGATCCTCACCGGCGACGACTTCCGGACCCTCACCGCCGAGGACTTCGGCGCTCCTGGATTGACCGCGATCGAAAGCGTCGGTCCGTTCGTGGGGATTCAGGCCATCGGGCCGATCATCACCATCCACGATTCCGTCATCGAGCCCCACCTCGGCATCGGCCACCATCCACACCGGCTCAACGAGCGCATCTTCTACATGGAGACCGGCTCGCTGGACCACTCCGACTCGCGCAACGACATCACCGGCCACCTCCAGCCAGGAGACCTCGGGCTCTTCACTGAGGGTAAGCATGGGATGGTCCACTCCGAATGGAACAACGGCGATGTCCCGTCCCGCATATTCATCCTGGTCTACGTCACCGACCCGGTGCCCGAGGCAACAGCCTTCACCGCCTTCCGCGACGCCGACGCCCCTCGCTACGACGAGGGCTCCGGCGTTCACACCAAAGAGCTGGTGGGCCCCCGCTCGAGCCTCCGCCTCCACGGCGATATCCGCACCTTCCTGGACACCACGTTGGAGCCCGGCGCCTCCACAGGCCTCTCGCTCAACGATCGTGAAGGCGGTCTCATCGCCGTTCGCGAAGGCAGCATCAGCGTCGGGGAAGAAGCCGCCACGGCCGGCAGCATTCTGCTCGCACCTCCCGTCGAAGGCGAGCGGGAGATCACGGTCGTCGCCTCCGCGGCGGCGCGAGTCATCCGGTCGACCTTCGGCCAGGGCTACGGATTCAGGCTCGCCTGACCCACGCAACGCGAGAGGCCGGCGGTGTCGCCGGCCTCGGTGTTCGTTGTTCGGCGCCGACAGGCGGTTAGGCGACGTTCTCCTTGGCCTTCCGGCCGCGGAAGCGCGAGCCGTTCAGGCTGAAGCTGTCGCTGTCCCACATCAGGTCCTCGGACGAGTTGCGAAAGTCGCGGGTGACCCCGCAGCGCTTGCAGCTGCCCGAGCTGAGCGCCCCGTTGGGGGTGTCGATGACCCAGTGATGGCGGCACACCGGCGATTGCCCGGCGGCTTCGATGGCCTGCGGATGCATTCTCTTGCTCACTCCTGCCCCTCCTTAGGGCATTTCCACTCTTGAAATTACTTCGTGTCAGGTAGGATGGTCAAGGATTATCAGGTTCATACACGAAAGACTGCGTAAACCGGTTGCCACCCCCATCCCAAGCCCTTACCATCGAAGGTGATAGCGACGGCTCAGCCCGCGCAGGACCCCAGGGCCAATGGATTATCTCCAGACCACAAAAGGCCGGATCCTCGCGTCCATCAAACGCAACGGTCACGGCCACCCCGATACACTCGCCTCCGAACTCGGCATCGCCGCCACATCCGTCCGCCAGCACCTCACAGCGCTCCAGCGAGATGGTTACGTAGCGATGCAGGAGGAGCGCGAGCGCCCCGGGCGCCCTCGACAGGTCTTCCGCGTCACCCGTGAAGGCGATGCCCTGTTCCCGAAGCGCTACGACGCGTTCGCCACAGAAATCCTCGATGCCGCGCTCGCCAGCGGAGGCGCGAACCACTTGCTCTCGCGCTTCGTCGAAGCCACCGTCGCCGCCCGCAAGGGCCAGGTCACCGGGTTCGATACGCGCCAGCGGATGGATGAAGTTGCGGAGGTCATGCGGGACGAAGGCGGGATGGCCGGCGTCATTGAGGACGAACACCACCTCGTCCTGCTCGAGCCCAACTGCGTCTACGCCTCCGTCGCATCGAAGCAACCGGCCGTGTGCGAAGCTCATACCGAAATCGTCCAGCGGCTGCTCGCTGTCCCGGCGGTGTTCACTCGCTGCACCGATCCCCACCGGGGCGGCTGCCGATGGGCGGTCGAAAGGCCCATATCTCGCAACGGCGGCCAGGAGAACCAATGACCGCTCCCACCGCCCTCAGCCAGGAAGCCGTGATGGCCGCCCTGGCCACGGTGCGCGACCCCGAACTCCATCGCGACATCGTCTCCCTCGGGATGGTGAAGGACCTTGCCATCGATGGCGGCAGGGTCGCCCTCACCGTCGAACTCACGACTCCCGCATGCCCGCTCAAGGACATCATCGAACAGGATGTCCGTGCCGCTCTCGAGCGGGTCCCGGGGTTCGAAGAGCTCGCCCTGGGGTGGGGGGCGCAGGTCCGCGCAAGCGTCCCGCGCGAAGGCCAGAAGGCCATCGAGGGCGTGCGCAACATCATCGCGGTGGCCAGTAACAAGGGAGGGGTGGGGAAGTCCACCGTAGCCGCGAACCTCGCGGTCAGCCTTGCGAAGTCCGGCGCCCGCGTCGGCCTCGTCGATGCCGACATCACCGGCCCCAACATCCCGACGATGTTCGGGCTGGCCGCGGGACTCCAGCAGGGCAGCAGCGATGGCCTCCGGCCGGTCGAACGTTACGGCGTCAAGGTGGTGAGCATCGGGTTCGTGCTCGGCCGCGGCACCCCGGTGGTCTGGCGGGGTCCGATGATCGGCAGTGCCGTCCGGCAATTGCTTCACGATGTCCCCTGGGGTGAACTCGACTACCTCATCATTGACCTTCCTCCCGGCACCAGCGATGCCTCCATGAGCATGGCCCAGGATGCTCCCATCGCCGGAGTCGTTGTCGTCTCGACCCCCAACGATGTCTCCATCGAAGACGTCTCGCGGGCGGTCAGCATGTTCGAAAAGCTCGATGTCCCCGTATTCGGGATGGTCGAGAACATGAGCTACTTCATTGCGCCCGATACAGGGACGCAGTACGACATCTTCGGCCATGGCGGGGCGGCCGCCGCTGCCGAAGAGCTTGGAATCGACTTCCTGGGCGAGATACCGATCGAGCCTGCAATCAGACAGGGCGCCGATGAAGGCGTCCCTGTCGTCCACGGCGTGCCGGACTCTGTTTCCGCGCGGGCTTTCGAAGCCCTCGCCGGGAAAGTCGCGGCGCGACTCAGCGTTCTTCAAAGGATGAACATCTAAACCAGAATGGCCCTCAATATTTTCCCCCGGCGCGAAAAGACGCCGGACGAACCAACCACAACCGAGGCTCCGCTCCCGGAGCCGTCACCCGAAGCCCTCGCCGATGCCGAGGCCGAGCCCGCAAAGCGCACCACCCGCAGGGGCACCCGCGGTGGTCGCGGCCGTGGCCGCGCCGGCGGTTCAGCCGCCGCCACCACCGCTGAAGCCGAAGCCGAAGCTCCCGCGGAAG
>CAYPAZ010000260.1:0-3879 GCA_964408835.1 uncultured Anaerolineaceae bacterium | reverse complement strand
CGTCGATGGCTTCGACCGTCGCCACCGTGTGCCCCCAGACGTCGAACTGGTGCCAGTGGTTCTGCTCGCAGCCCACCATCGGCGCCACCTCCGGCAGGGCTACATCGAGCGCGCCGCTCGCGTGCAGCAGTTCGAGGCCCCTCGCCGGCTCCCGCCCACAGAGCAGCTTGTCGAGTTCCGACGTGATCCGTTCCTGGGAGAGCGTCGCGATCAGCCCAACGGTTGCGCGCATCCCGGCCAGCGTCTCCGGCTCGACTTCGAAGCCGAGCTGGCTCGCGAACCGCAGCCCGCGCAGTATCCTCAGGGGGTCCTCGCGGAACCGGTCCGGCGGTTCGCCCACCGCGCGGATCACCCGGGCCGCGATGTCCTGGCGACCCCCGAACAGGTCGAGCTCCTGGCCCGTCGCGGCGTTCACCGCGATCGCGTTCGCGGTGAAGTCGCGCCTCGCCAGGTCCTCCTCGATGGAACGCCCGAACGTCACGTCCGGCCAGCGGCTCCCATCGGAGTAGGAGTCCCCCCGGAACGTGGTGATCTCGCTCCACTTGCCATCCACCAGCACTCCGACCGTCCCGAAACGCTGGCCCACCAGGCTCACCGGTGCGCCAAGGGACTCAGCCACGGCGGCGACTTCGTCCGGGTCGGCGTCGGTCGCATAGTCGTGGTCCGAGTCGGCGAGGCCCATCACTCTGTCGCGTACAGCACCACCCACCAGCCAGAGCTGGTGCCCTCGCTGCGCAAACGCCTGGATGAGCTCTTCGCGAGTTGCCACGGTTCGAGTCTACCGTGCGCTACCGGCGGCCCGTGCCTCCCAAACGGAAATCAGTGATTTCCCTCAGCAAGGAGTGACCCTCGACTGCCGAAACTGTAACTGCAGACCGCGCACCGGGAGCGGCACCGCCGTGTCGCTTCCACCCAGGAGAGGCAACCCGTGGCAACGCTTACCGCTGTGAAGTCCAACATGTTCGAACGAGCCTCGCGCCATCGCCGCTTCTTTGGGCTCGTGAGCCTCGGCGCCTGGTTCCTCGCCTTCTACGTTGTCCTCATCAACGGCAGCGTGCGTGGCGGATACGCGAACTACCTCATCATGGGCTTGCTCATCCTCTTGTTCATCGTGGTGAACGTGCACATCGCCGTCCTCCGCTGGACCGCAAGCCGCGAGTGGCGGCGCGCACTTGCACTGCTCTATAGCTCCACGTACCTCAGCGAGATCCGTGGCCTCCCAGGCCGGGAGGCGTTCCTCGTCGAACTTGCGCGCGAAATGGCCCGCTCACGCGATGGCGCGGCGCCCTTCACGCTCGGCATCGTTTCGTTCGAGTCCCTTGAGAACATCCGCCAGCAGAAAGGCGAACACATGGCTCGCCGCGCTATCAAGCAGCTTGCCGAACGCGTCATGCGTGCCACGCGCGCCTCCGACCTCGCCGCGTACGTCGAGGAAGGCAGGATTGCCGTGCTCCTGACCGATTGCCTCTACGAAGACGCACTCCAGTTCGTCCGTCGCATCCCCTGCGAAGTCGCCGTCAACGATGGCTCGGAGGGTACGCACCAGTTCGAAGTCATCGTCCGCCTCCACGAATATGAGTTGCGGGAGGCCGAAGCCGCGGATGTCCTCAGGGATGCAGAGCGCGCCCCGGCCATGCAGCTCATCCACGTCCTTCAGCGACGCGAAGCCGCCTGAGACGGTCTGCCCCGCTGCTGCAGCAGCCGCGGGTCCAGTGTCACCTCTCGGGGCTCACCCGCAGCCAACTGTGCAACGTCTTTGTGCGCCGGGTTAATGAGGTAGTTCAGCTCCTCTGGCACGATGACGGAAGGGACCGCCAGCACCGCTGTCGAGCCAGCGGCGGCCCATGCGGCGCCGATTGTCGCCAGCGATTGCGGGGGCGGGTACCGGCGCCAGTCATCCGGCAGGCGCTCGGGGGTGAGCACTTCCATCGACAGGCCGTCGGGTATATCAATGGGGATGGTTACCATGTCCGGCGGCGCGAGCTCGATATCCAGATGGACAAGCCACTCGAGAATCGCCAACGCCTGGCTGCTGGCGGCGTACACCATGGCCACGCCCCGGGGATTCCATCTTCCACCGTAGAGCCGTGCGCCTTCGCCGCTCAGCGCTTCGTGGACGTACGCGCGCTTGGTAATCCGCCAGCAACGGATCAACTGAAGACGCCATGCTCGATTCGGCCAAGGACAGCTTCTACGCGGCGTGAGCCCAGGTCCGTATCCACCATGCTCAGCGGAGTCCGGCCGCCGAGCGCCCGGTTACGCCGGTGGATCCAATCGGCCGCCGCCTGATCATCCCCCAGCACGGCCTTCGCTCGCCCGAGGATTCTTGCCAGCCGGGCAAGACGGTCGGACTCATCTGGTTGGAGTCGCGCCTCCTTCCGCCTGCGTGCGAACGTTCGTTCCGGGATCTTCATGGCCTGTGCCATTTCCTGTCCGCTGATTCCGTACCGTTGCATCATGAACTCCATCGATGAGACTGGAAGCCCGGCATGGATCTGGTACTCAAGGTCATCGTCGAACCCCACGCCGTAGGCGACAGCCGTCTCCCGCAGCACGAACTGTCCTCCCCCCAGCCCCTCGCGGATGTCCGCAATGTCGGGTTCGCCCACCAGGCCACGCTCTCCCTCATCTGTCATATGGCCATCCTAACACGCCACATGGCCACTCCACAACCCACTGCTCACTGTTGTGCGTTGAGGAACGCGATCATCTCCCGGTTCACATCCTCGGGGCGTTCCTGCTGGGTCCAGTGTCCGCACCCGGGGAGCATGGCTGCCTTGCTGAGCCCGGGCACCGCCGTCTTGAGGTCCTCGACGGCCCGGGGGTTCATGGCGATCACGGCGTCCCGGTCCCCGGCGATGAACAGCGCCGGGACAGTGATCCGGGCGTTCGTCCACGGCCCCATGAGTTCCCAACTCCGGTCCATGTTGCGGTACCAGTTCAGCCCCCCGCGGAAACCGGTCCTCTCAAACTCCGCTGTGAAGAAGTCGAGGTCGTCTTCGGTCAACCACGCGGGGAGGGTGTCCGGGTCGGTCATCTGGTCAAGGAATCCGATGGTCTTCGGCTGCGGCGCGGGCATGCGCGGTGGGATATCCCCGGACGCGCTATAGAGCAGCTTCCGAAGGGTCAGGCGCACGTCTTTCCGAAGCTCGTGCTCAGCCACGCCGGGTGTCTGGAAGTAGAGGATGTAGAAGAAGTTGTCGCCGAACGCGGCTTTCATCGCGACCGTTGGCGCAACTGGCCCGCGCACGGTGAACGGCACACTCAGCCCGATGACAGCCTTGAAACGGTCCGGGCGAAGCAGCGCGCTGTTCCATGCCACCGGCGCCCCCCAGTCGTGGCCCGCGATGAACGCCGTCTCTTCGCCGAGGGCATCCAGTAGCCCGACGATGTCGCCCACCAGGTGCAGCTGGGTGTACCTGTCGATCTCCGCAGGCGCTTCGGTCTGGCCGTAGCCCCGCTGGTCCGGCGCAACGGCGTGGAAACCCGCGTCGGCGAGCGCCACGATCTGGTGCCGCCATGAATACCACGACTCCGGGAACCCGTGGCACAACACCACGAGCGGCCCTTCCCCCGCCTCAGCGATGTGCATCTTGATCCCGTTGGTATCGACGAACCGGTGTGTGATTTCCGCCAAGGTGTGTCCTCCCCCAGGGTAGTAGCCCCGCAATCCTACCAGCGCACCGCCCGCCGCCCGCCGCCGTTCCCTCAGCGGCCCTTGAACTGCGGTTCGCGCTTCTCCAGGAACGACCTTCGGCCCTCTTCCACATCCTCGGTGCGTTGCGAGGTCTGCTGCAGGAACTGCTCCATCTCGACCTGGCTGTGCAGGTCCCGGTCGAACGCTTCGTGCGCCAGCCGCTTGTTGAGCTCGATAGCCAC
>CAYPAZ010000259.1:0-3884 GCA_964408835.1 uncultured Anaerolineaceae bacterium | reverse complement strand
CGGGGGTGGACGCGGACCCGCGGGAGACGGTGGTCATCGGCGATACACCACTGGACGTGGAGGCTGCGCGGGCGGTGGGGGCTCGCTGCCTGGCGGTAGCGACGGGGAGCTATGGGGTGCGGCAACTGGAGTCTTCGGGGGCGGACTGGGTGGTGGGGGACCTCGGGGACACGGGGCGGACGCTGGACCTGCTGTTGAACTGACACCGTGGTGGAGCCGGGTGGCAACCGTGGTGTGCCGAACCTAAGGGTATGAGACGAGACTGGTTGTGGTTCTGGGTGCCGGCGATCGCTGGCGCGGGTGTGACGGCAATGCTTGTGGCGACGGGGCTGAAGAGCGACCAGGCGCTGACGGTGATGGGCGGGATCGCGTTGGCGGGGCTGGTGCTGCAGACGATGAGGGTGAGGGTGAGGTAGGTCGCTGGTCGCTGACCGTTGGCCTTTGGTGATGCGAGGGATGGAACGAGGAGCCCGGGTGGGCTCCTCGTTCGCGTGGGGACCGGGGTGTGGTCCGGGCTAGTCGACCTTGACCTGAACCTCCATGGGCTCGATGGCCCAGGAGAGGAACTTGAGGCTGTAGCCGCTGGCGGTGCAGTCGGCCCAGGCAAGTTTGTTCTGGAAGGACTGGTCGTTCGGGATGATCTGGAAGCAGGCGTGGGACTCGAGGTCGTACTTGCCGAAGTCCCACAGCTTCTGGTTGGCGTTGTTGAAGACAGCTGTGCCGTTGACGATGTCGTCGAAGGGCTTGATGAGGCGGATGCCTTTGCGGCCCATCTGTCCGACAGAGCCGGGCTTACCGGCATCGACGTTGAGGGTGTCCCAGAAGGCCTGCGTGACGCCGATGGGGCTATTCACGATCTGGGTGGGGTCGGTGACGATGTGCCAGACGGCGATACCGCTATCGGAGATGGCTTCGTCGAAGTAGGGGTGGCCCATGCCTTCTTTGCGGAACTCGAGGATGTAGAACTCCTCGCCGAACGGGTTGTTGTAGCGCGGGAGGATGTAGACCTCGTTGCTTTTGGCGACGGGCATGATCTTGAGGACGCTGTCCTGGTCCACGACGACGGGAGTCACCCAACCGAGCATCAGCTTGTGCCAGGGGTCGAGGTGGGTGGTGGTCGTGCGGTTGTTGGCCAGGAGGTTCATGTCGTCCTGCTCGGTGGCCCAGTCGAGATTGGGCATGTACTGGTCGTCGGCGAGCATCCAGACGTGCATGAGCTCGTGGGCGAAGGTTGTGAACTGGAAGGCCTCGATCGCCTCATCGAGGCTTGTGTTGACCTTGGCGACGTACTGAGGCATTTCGACGCCATCCAGGACCATGGGCGCGGAGAAGTTGGGGTTGTCGTCGGTGCAGGTTGCGCCGTAGAGCCTGGCGAGGGAGCTGCCATCGCCGTTCTTACGGGGAACGACCACGATGATGGCGAGCTCTTGCTCATCGACCTTGCCGTCGCCGTTGAGGTCGAACTGGCTGTAGTCGATGTGGGCGTTGGAGAGCGAGACAGCCTCGGCGATGAGGAGGTCGCCGCCGTTGTCGAAGCCGTAGGTGCAACCGCCCGGGTGGTTGTAGTAGAGGCCGGAGCCGAACTGGGCGTCGTACCAGCCGGCGACGCCAGGGCCGGGGCCCTTGGCGATGGTGAATCGGCCACCGGACTGTGCGTTGAAGTAGCTCCGGACGTTGTTTGGTTCGAAAGTCACGAGGCCGCCGGGTGTGCCGCCCTGCCCGAAGAGCGCAGCTTCAACCTTGCCCTTCGGCAGGTGGTCTTTGGTCTTGCAGTCGGGGTCGGGCGTGGGGGCAGGGCCGACGATGATGTCGCCGAGATCGCCGCAGAGGCCGGGATCCCAGAGGATGGCGAGCACGTTGCGGGTGCCGATCATTGGTTCGATGTGGGGGATGTAGTCACCGGCCCAGTTGACGTGACCACCACCGAACTGGGGAGCCTCGGCGAGGTCCGGTGTGAACCCGACTTCGCTCTGGACGGAGAGGGTGCGGTCACCGACGTAGGCGGCGCCGGCGGCTCCTGAGCTCCACCAGATTTCGACTTCGTGGAGCCCGGGGGCGAGGCCCTTGGCGTCGAAGGTGTAGGTCTTGACCTGCGCACCCATAGCGCCGTCGGTGAGCTGGACGACATCGTCCGTGAGGAAGAATCCATCGACGACGAGGACGGCCTGGGCAGCGGCGCCGTTGAGCGTGCCGACTTCGGCACTGAGCTGGACGGCGACTTCTCCGTTGCCCTTCGGCGGGATGGTGAATTTCGCGCTCATGCCGGGCATCGGCTCGAGGCCGCTGGTGGCGGTAGAGACGCTCTGGCCGGAAGGAACGGTGACAAACGGATGAGTGGACGCGGGTGCGGAGGCGAGGACGATGGTGCGGTCGCCCATGCCGGCTGTGCCACCGGATTCGACCTGCCACTGGAACTTGACGAAGTGCCAGCCGACGGACAGGCCGTTGGCACCGAAGGTAACCGCTCGCGACTGGGGAGATCCGCCCTTGGCGAAGATCATGTCGGAAGGAGACATCGGCTGGCCATCGACGAGGGCACGGATGCCAATGCGCTTGCCGTTGGTGACGTAGGTCTCGGCGCTCATGGTGGCGGTGAGGTCATGGTTGAGGCCGACGTAGATGAAGCCCCACATGCCCGGTACATCGGTCCAGGCGCTGCTGGTGGTCTCCTGGTTCGGTCCACTGGACGGGGTCTGAACGTTGAGGGTTCCCTTCGCGGACGGGACATCGCGGCCCATGCGGACCATGAGGGAGGCATCGCGGATGTAGCCGGTTGCGCGCTCGTCGACGCGCCAGCGCATCTCGACGGTGTGGATGCCGGCCGAGACGTTGGTGCTAAAGACGAAGGTGCGGACGCCGGGATACTCCGTGACGGCGAAGACGACATCGTTGGGGTCGACCGGCTTACCATCGACCACGGCCTGGACGAACATGCGGCGGTTGGTGCCGGGGAGGTCGTCTTCTACGTAGGCTTCGGCGGAGAAGTAGATGGCGACATTGGTGTCGTCCTGAGTGGCGACGAATGAGGCGGTGAGCTGGCGGCCGGCGGGCGCTGTGCTGGAGCCTCGCCAGATGACATCGCCTCTGATGTTCACGAAGTTGGGGGAGCGGGTGCTCAGCCAGGGTCCGGCCGAGCAGGCGCTGGAACCCGAGTCGTGGCAGCGAGGCGTGCCCATCGCGTCTTCGACCCGGATTCCGAATTGCTCGAAGGCGACCGGGTGACGGGCAACGAGGCCGCCGATGCGGTCGAAGTGGGTCTTGATGGCCGTGTGCTGGCCCTGGTCGAAGGTTGGGCGATGGCGCTGGGCATCGAGCAGCTTGCGGAGGGTGGCGGCCTCGCGGGCGAGTTCCGGGTCTTCACGGAGCTGGGCCGGGTCGAGGCCTTCGAGGAAGCGATCGGCGGCTTCGATAAGCGCGGCGTGCTCGACGGGATCGGTGGGCGGTGGGCCCTGGGGTGTGCGCGGAGGCTCCTGCGCGAAGGTGCTCGACGCAATGGTGAGCGCGGCGAGGACGGCGGTGAGGATGACGGTGAGGGTACGGCGGGACATGAGGGTCCTCCCATGTGGGTTGGCGGCGGTGCCGCTCTACGTGGGGGACAGGTGGGAGGCCGGGATCTTACAGGGGGCGCAAGACGGGCAGAGGCAGGCGCGAGACCGCCCCGGCACCAGGCTAGAGGGTGGCGAGGCGTTCGCGGAGGCCGGTGGCCTTGGCGGTAGCTTCGGCGTGTTTCTGGCGCATGGAGTCGATGACGTGCGCGGGGGCTTTGCCAAGGAACTGGTCGTTCGAGAGCTGGCGGTCGAGGCCTGCGAGGTACTGGTCGACTTCGGCGAGTTCCTTAGAGAGGCGGGCGCGCTCGTCCTCGCGGTCGACTTCGGGGAGGGCGA
>CAYPAZ010000258.1:0-3894 GCA_964408835.1 uncultured Anaerolineaceae bacterium | reverse complement strand
GTGCCCAGTCGGGTCCACCCAGGTCGTCGGGTTGTTGGCGACGTAGGCGTAGAGGTTGTAGCCCTGCGTCCCAGGGGCGTTCGGTCGCACCGTGTCGGCCGCGAAGAACCGCCCCGTGGAGGTGTCCAGGTAGCGCGCGCGGGCGCGGAGGAGCCTGAGGGTGCGTGGGCGATCAGCCAGTCAAGCCCAAGACCGGTCGGTACTGGCTTTCCGGCTGCCGAACTGCCTAGTATCGCGTCGGCGTTCGACCAAGGCGTTGAGCCTCCCGAAAGAACGGGACCTCCAGCAGCCACGGTGCATCGCGCTGTGCCTGCGCAACGAGCTCCATCACACAGTCGTCGACGTCTCGCACCAGTTGCTCCGGGTCGCACGGCAACTCGCGGCGCTGGTGGGAGGAGCTGAGCCATGCGACCCGGCTAGTCTCAACCCGGAGCCGAATCTGTTCCCCGGTCCAGTCGATGCCGCGCTGGAACAAGTCCGCTCGCTCCACTGCCGCGTGGCCGAGGATGGCGAGTGTGAACAGGATGTCGCCAATGGGGCCTTCGAATGTGGTGCTTCCGGTCTCCGCCTGGACCGTGACCCGGCCGAGCAGCTCCGAATACAGGAACAAGACCCCCTCGGACGCCTTTCGCGCTGCCCGCTCCGCCGAGGGTCTCGTCGATTCGAGAGGTTCGTCAATCTCACACGCGATGGTCACCCTCTGCTCCCCTTAGTCCGAGGGCGCGCAGCAGGAAGTCGTCGTTCGCCAGCTGCGGACAGCCCGAGGCCAGCAACTCGCGGAGCGCGTTCACGGCCCTGGCGGCCTCGTCCTGCAGTCGGCGCCTTGGCACGACTATTGAGAGCGTACCGTTCGTGAGCACCGCTACTTCCGTTTCTGAGAACTCCAGGTCGAGCCAGGTGTCTGGGTAGAGCCAACAGGAGACGACTCCCTCCCCGCCGCTGAAGACGGCCACCTCAGAAAAGTCCAGGCCGAACTGCCACAACGAGACCTGCTGATAGTGTCCCGGCTCGCCTCCCGTGTCGGCATCCGGCGGGGTCTCCTCCGGTGGTTCGTAGGGGTCACGGGGGAAGTTTCGCTCAGCTAACCACGCTTGTGGGAACAGTTCCAGTCCCGCCCAGCGTATCCGGAGCCAGCCGATGGCTGAGAACCCCACGAACACGCGGTCGGCCTCGTCATCACCCGCGCGAAGCCGGGAGGCAAGGTCGGCGTACATCTGGCAGGTGATGGCGATCTCCCGCTCGCTCAGCACGAACGAGATGAGTGAGTTGCCGCTGGGGTGAAGTTGGGCGGTGGTAGCCACTAGCACCTCACAGGGTACATGGTGATAACAGTCGGGGGCCTCGCGACAGGCGGTGACGCGGGGGTGGGTGAGGATTGAGGTTGGGGGCGTTGTTATGGCTTCGGTGGTCTAGGAATCTGGGGCCGGGGAAACTAGGATGTGCTTATGCGCGTGATCCATTTTGCGGACCTCCACATCGGGGTGGAGTTGTATGGGCGGCCGCTGCCTGAGAAGGGGTGGTCGAGCCGGATGCAGGACTTCCTGGACGCGTACGACACGATGGTGGAGTACGCGCTGGCGGAGGGGGTGGACGCGGTCATCTTTGCGGGGGACGCGTACAAGGCGCGGGAGCCTTCGCAGACGCAACAGCGGGAGTTCGCGAAGCGGATACGGAGGCTGAGCGAGGCGGGCATCGTGACGTTCCTGCTGGTGGGGAACCACGACCTGCCGAACGCGGAGGGGCGGGCGCACGCGCTGGAGATTTACCGGACGCTGGACGTGCCGAACGTGGTCATCGGGGACGATGCGTGGTTCGCCGGGGGGCGGTTCGAGCCACGGGTACTGGAGACGCGAGCGGGGCCGTTGCAGGTGGCGTTCCTGCCGTGGCCGCAGCTATCGAAGTTCGTGGGGTCGGGCGAAAGCGTGGCTCAGATGTCGATCGAGCAGGTGTATGGGCTGGCGGAGAAGGAGATGACGCGGGTCATTGCGGAGCAGGCGGCAGCGCTGGACTCTGACGTGCCGGCGATCCTGACGAGCCACGTTTCGATCAACGACTGGCTGGTGAAGGAGAACGAGGCGAGCGAGAAGTGGATGACGATCGGGACGGCACCGACGTTGCTGAAGAGCTCGCTTTCGGCGGGGAGCTTCGACTACATCGCGCTGGGGCACCACCACAGGAACATGGACCTGAAGCTGGAGACGCCGTGCTACTACTCGGGGTCGATGGAGCGGGTGGACTTCGGGGAGGAGGGGCATCCCAAAGGGTTCATGGTGCTGGAGCTCGACCCGAAGAAGCCCCGGGGGGCGCGGCTGGGTGGGAGCGGCGCGCCGCGGCTGAACGAGCTAGACGTGCGGCGCTTCGTGACCGTGGACGTGACACCGAAGGAGACGGACCCGACGCCCGAAGTCTGCGCCGCCATCGAGCGGGCGGGGGTGGAGGAAGCCGTGGTGCGGGTGATTGTCCGGGCGACGCCGGAGCAGGCGCGGGAGTTCCGCCAGCCCGAGGCGCGGAGGCTGCTGGCGGAAGCGCACTACGTGGCGGGGGTGAAGGTGGAGCTCCCGGGCGAGGAACGCGCGATCCTCCCCGCGGGACAGCAGCCGGATGCGGCCTCGCCAATCGAGACGCTCGAACTCTACTTCAAGGCGCGGCAGCTGGAGGAGGCGCGACGGGAACGGTTGCTGGCGGCGGCGCGGGACCTCGTCGCGCAGACCGAGGGGGATCTGGCGAATGCCTGAGCGACGGGCGTTGCGGCTGGTGCACACGTCGGAGGTGCACCTTGGGGCGTACGGGGCTCGGTCGGACGGGCACTGGGAGCAGCGCCGGCGGCTGATCGAGTCGGCGTTTGCGCGGCGCGTGGACCCGCGGGACGTGGAGGGGGAGCGATGATCCCAAGGAAGCTGCGGGTGCGGAATTTCCTGTCGTACAGGTCGTGCGAGCTGGACTTCACGGGGCTGCACGTGGCGGTGCTCTCGGGGCGGAACGGGGACGGGAAGTCTTCGCTGCTGGACGCGATGACATGGGCGGTGTGGGGTAGTGCACGGGGCTCGAAGGAGGACGAGCGCATCCACCTTGATAAGGACGAGATGGTGGTGGACTTCGAGTTCGAGGTGGACGGCGACCTATTCGCCGTGGTGCGGAAGAGGACGCGGGGAAAGAGCGGGGAGCTGAACTTCTTCCAGGTGGACGCGAACGGGATGCGGTCTCCGAAGACGGGGGGGACGATGCGCGAGACGCAGGCGGAGATCACGCGAGCGGTGCGGATGGAGTACGACACGTTCCTGAACAGCGCGTTCATCGCGCAGGGGAAGTCGAACGAGTTCACGCGGCGGACGCCGGCGGACCGGAAGGAAGTGTTCCGGCGTCTGCTGGGGCTGGAGCGATACGAGGAACTCTCGAAGGCGGCGAAGGACGAGCAGAAGCGCGTGCTCGTGGAGCGGAAAGCGCTCGACCAGCGGCTGGAGGAGGCGGAGCGGGAGCTGGAGCGCCTGCCGGGAGTGGAGAAGCTGCTGAAGGAAGCCGAGGAGGCGAAGGAGTGTCTACGCCCGAAGGTGGGGGGACTGGAGAAGGAGGTGGCGGAACTGCGCGCGGCCGCGGCACAAACCGCCATGCTGGTGAAGGCGGCGCAGGAGGCCGAGGAGAGGCTGGAGCGAGCGCTGGACGAGCGGGGGCGATTGGCGGGAGATCTGGGATCGAGCCAGAAGGAGTTGGAGGGGGCTGAGGCGCTGATAGGGGAGGGGGCTGAGATCGAGGCGCGGCACGGGGAGCTTCGCGGGCTACGTGCGGAGGACCAGAAGCTGGCGAGCCTCCAGGAGCAGGCCAGGGAGGTGGAGCGCCAGGTGGAGGTGGCCGAGCGGGAGATCCATGGGGAGGAGCAGGGGTTGCGGAGCAGGGTGG
>CAYPAZ010000257.1:586-3901 GCA_964408835.1 uncultured Anaerolineaceae bacterium | reverse complement strand
CACTGCCCGGCCCGCTCCCCGGGATCGAGCCCTGTTCGGGAAGCCCCTCCGGCATCGCCACGTGCGGAATGTCAGGGGCCAGAGAGTCAAGGTCCGTGTGCGGCTCCACCTGATAGCCCTGGCCATGCTGGCTGGCGGCCAGCGCCTCCGGGCCGTCGTGTGCCACGGCCGGCTGGAGCACGCTCGGCGCTGGCGAATCCCAAAGCATCCTCTCGACCACTGCCGCCAGGTCGGCTCCGATAGTGTCGCGCACGCTCCGGAGCAAGGAATCAGCCAGCGCCGGGTTGATGGCAGACCCAACGAGGAAGCTGGCGGCCGCGATTGAGGCGGCCTTACCCGCCCAGCCCAACCCTCCTTTCGGATGCTCGGCCCTTGAGTCCACCTCCCCCAGCAGTCGGGCCCGCAGCCCCAGCCGGAAGTCGGGCCGAGCTTCTTCAGCGGACACCGCCAACAATCCCGCGAACAACTCCAGGTACGGTCCAACTTCCGCCGCCGACTCGGCCCGCACGGCCCCGAGCGGACGCCCCGCCACCAGCTGCTCGATTCCCGTGTCGAGAGAAGCGCTCAGGTCACTGCTCATGGCTCATCACCTTCCGCAGGTTTCTGATGGCTGCGAACTGCAGCGCCTTCACCGTTCCTTCAGCGCTGCCGCGCAGCTCAGCGATCTCGCGAAGCTTCAGTCCGGCCAATCGCAGGACCAGTACTTCCCGCTGTGCCGGCGTGAGGTGGGCGATAAGCGCGTGCAGGTCACCAGGCGTCTCCACGCCC
Source organism: uncultured Anaerolineaceae bacterium (assembly GCA_964408835.1). Classification (GTDB taxonomy): domain Bacteria; phylum Chloroflexota; class Dehalococcoidia; order Tepidiformales; family Tepidiformaceae; genus CAYPAZ01. Next base: position 3,133 of record CAYPAZ010000257.1, on the reverse strand, counting down.
GGAGTCGAAGGCAGCGTTCCGATCTCGAGGTTCTCAATGTCGACCGCTCGGTGTCGCACGCGCTTTTGCTGGTACTCCCTCGCAACGTTCTGCGCGATCCGGAGCAGCCATACGACGATCGGCACGTCGCCCGATTCGAATCGGCTGAGACCCCTCAGCGCCCGCTCGAACGTCTCGGCCGTGATGTCCTCCGCCTCCTCACGATTCCGCGTCGCCGACATCGCCCATCGATATATGATAGGGAACGTAGTGTCGTAGAGCTCCGCCAACGCGATCTTATCGCCGTCCTGGCCGCGCGCGACGAGGGCTCTCTGCCGGGCTGCGTCGAAGCCAAGAGCCTGTTCCAACGTCGCTCCCCGTTTCGCTCCCTGTTGAGGGGAGCAGTCGTGAGACTAGCACCGCCCCAACTCCGCTGTCACCGCAGCACTACCTGCCCGCGACGTTAGAACGTCATTTGATTGTGGCTGATCGCGGGCTCACACCCTAAACCAAACCCGCTCCCTCGCCCATTTACGTTCGAGGGCCGCGACGGGGCTGCCACTACACCACCCCTCGGTGGCCAACGGAGCCAGCCTTGCCCAGTTCCTCGCCTCCCCTGATGGTCGTCTACACCGGCGAATCCCCTCCCCCCGGTGTTACTTCCGCCCTCTTCCAGGCGGGATACTCCGTCATCGAGCGCCCTTTTGCTCGCGACTTCGCCAATCTCGTTTCCGAACTCGCGCCGAAGCTCGTCGTTGTTGCCCTTGACCCCTCCCAGGAACCCGACCTCGCCGTCCTGAGATCCGTGGCTGCCGACGCCTCCTCACCAATCCTCGCCCTGAGCGCCGACCCTTCGTACCTCGCGATGGCCAGGGTACTCGAGGCTGGTGCAACCGTCTGCCTGCCTCTCGCTGCCCACATCGACCTGGTTTCCGCCCAGGCTCGCGCACTCGACCGGACTCCCGCCGTGGCGCCTGGCGATGCCAGCACTGTTGCCATCGGCGACCTCACGGTCGATCTCGCCCGCCGCCGAGTTTCTCGCGGGGGCCAGGTCATCGAGCTCACGAGGACCGAGTTCGATCTGCTCGCTGTGCTGCTCCGCAACTCTGGCAGGGTGCTCTCTCCTGTTGAGATCGCCAGCGGCACCGGCCAATACGTCTCGTCGGTCGGCCATGCAAGAGGCCTCGTCAAAGCTCACATGAGTCACCTCCGGCAGAAGCTCGGCACACCCGAGGATGGCGGGGAGTACATCTCGACGATCCGGGGCGTCGGCTACCTCCTTGAAGCCACCCCCGCCGAAGGACCACCGTCATCCGAGGCGGCCGTCCCCGGCGGTAGGCCCCCAGCCGCGCGGGATCGAGATGCTCCGATGGCCGTCGGGCGCTAGCTTGGCCAGCACCAATCGACACCGCGGGGTCGCCGTCCGACAATCCCGCGGTGGCCAGGATCGACTACACCGCCGCCGGCAACCTCTACGATCGCGCCCGTGCGCTACCGCTTGAAGGTCTCGGCGCCTGGCGGGAAGCACTCGCTCCCCATCTCTCGGGGCTCACGAGCCCCCTTCTCGATGTTGGCGCCGGGACTGGCCAATTCGTTCGCGCCTTCAGGACCTGGTTCGCCTCCGAAATAGTCGCAGTCGAGCCCTCTCCCGCTATGCTCAGCCGGCTCCTCGAGTGTTCCCGCGAGACAGAGGTCAGGGCCCTCCGCGCTACCGCGACTCATTTACCCATCCGTGACCACACCGCTGGCGCTGCCTGGCTTTCGACCGTCATCCACCACATCCCGGACCTTCCCCTGGCTGCCCTTGAACTCAGACGCACCCTGCTGCCCGGCGCCCCGGTGCTCATTCGCTCGGCCTTTCCCGGCCGCCTTGATGGCATCACCACCTTCCGGCACTTCCCCGCTGCTCGACGTGTCGCGGAGAGCTTCCCCACCGTCGATGCCGTCGCCCGCGCGTTTGCTGCTTCCGGGTTCCACCTGGAGTCCCTCGAAGCCATTCCCCAGCAAACCCTTCCTCGCATCGCCGAGGCCCGCGAACGAGTCATCGCCATGCGCCGCGCCGACACCACGATGATCCCCCTCACCGACTCCGAGTTCGATGACGGCCTCGCCTCCCTCGACCGGGAGATCGCCGCCGATCCCGGTACCCCCGTCATCGACTACCTCGACCTCCTCGTCCTCCGCTGAACTCTCGGTGCGCTACTCTGGCTTGGTGGACGACCTCCGTTCCCGCGTTCTCGACCTCTTCCACGACGAAGGTTTCCCCCTCGCCCGCGTCGCCGGCGCTTCCCTCCTCGAAGAAGCCCGCACCGCCGCGCTCGACGCCTTCGACGAGGGCCGCCTCGCCACGATGGCCTGGATGTCCCCTGGCTGGCTGACTCGCGCCACCGACCCCACAGAATTCCTCCCTGGCGCGCGCTCCGTCATTCTCTGCGCCCTCCCCGCCCACTCCGACCCTGCCACCGATTCCCCGACCGCGGAAGCCAGGGGTACGGTCGCCAGGTATGCCCGCGGCCGCGACTACCACCGTGTCTTCGAGAAAAAGATCCGCCGCATAGCCCGCCGCCT
>CAYPAZ010000257.1:0-576 GCA_964408835.1 uncultured Anaerolineaceae bacterium | reverse complement strand
CGTCTACGCGGAAGCGTCGCACCGTCGCCTCGTTGAGTTCCACGCCCAGGCCCGCGCCACTGTCGACTACGGACCCCTCCTCGAACGCCCTCTCGCCGCCCGGGCCGGCCTCGGTTGGCTCGGAAAGTCCACGATGCTCCTCGTCCCCGGCTTCGGCCCATGGGTGCTCCTCGGTGCCGTCGCGACATCCCTCGAACTTGAGCCCGACATGCCCCTTCGCAAGTCGTGCGGATCCTGTACCCGCTGCATCGCCGCCTGCCCCACGGGCGCCATCTCCCCCGAAGGCGGTATCCTCGATTCCCGCCTCTGCATCAGCTACCACACAATCGAAAACCGCGGCCCAATCCCGCGTGAACTTCGGCCGAAGTTCGGCGGATGGGTCTTCGGCTGTGATGACTGCCTCGACTCCTGCCCCGTGGGACTCGCCACTTTCGAAGCCCACCCCGACCTCGTCCCCAAATCCGAAGATGACGCCCATCCTCTCCTTGCGGACCTCCTCACGCTCGACGAGCCCGCGTTCCGTGCCCGGTTCCAGGGCCGGGCCATCATGCGCGCCGGCCGCGCGGGCCTCGCCCG
>CAYPAZ010000256.1:0-3947 GCA_964408835.1 uncultured Anaerolineaceae bacterium | reverse complement strand
GGCTTTCGCCGGGGCGGGCGATGCGGCCGCGGCCGCCACGAAACCAATCACCGACATGCGTGGGTCGGCGGCACAGCGCCGCCACCTTGCGAAAGTGCTGACCGTGCGCGCGCTCGAGGGCGCCGCGCGACGGATCACGGAGGGACGCTCTTGAAACGGAACCATGTCCAGGTGCTGCTGAACGGGGCTCAAACCGACTTTCTCTGCGAGCCGCGCCAGAGCCTGCTGGAGGTACTGCGCGACGAGTTGGGGCTCACGGGCAGCAAGGAGGGGTGCAACAACGGCAACTGCGGCGCCTGCAGCGTGCTTCTTAATGGGAGCCTCGTGAACTCGTGCTGCGTGCTCGGCGTCGAGGTCGACGGTGGGACCGTCACGACGATCGAGGGCGTTGCGAGCGGAGGCGAGCTGCATCCGCTCCAGACTGCGTTCCTGGAGGAGGCCGCGCTCCAGTGTGGGATTTGCACGCCGGGGTTCATCGTGGCGGCCAAAGCGTTGCTCGACGAAGAGCCGGATGCCGACGAGGCCCGCGTGCGGCACTGGCTCGCGGGGAACCTCTGCCGGTGCACCGGGTACGACAAGATCATCCGCGCAGTGCTCCGAGCCGAGCACGATATGCAGGAGGTGAAAGCATGACCACCATCGACAGGCCAAGCTACAAGGTCATCGGCACGAGGCCGGTGCGGCCAGACGGCGTTGAGAAGGTCACGGGCAAGGCGATGTACGGGGCCGACATCCGGCTGCCGGGAATGCTCCATGGGAAACTGCTGCGAAGCCCTCACGCCCACGCGAAGATCCTGAGCATCGACACGAGCGAGGCAGAGCAAGTCGACGGCGTGCTGGCGGTGATGACCGCTAAGGACCTGCCGGCAGCCGCCGACGCGATGCAAGACCTCGGGGAAGGGGCAGTCAACCTCAAGGAACTGAGCGACAACGTCCTCGCCTCTGACAAGGTGCTCTACCGCGGCCACGCGGTGGCGGCGGTTGCGGCGACGAGCCCGCATATCGCTGAGGCGGCGGTTGCGAAGATCAAGGTCGAGTACGAAGTGCTTCCGCCTGTGCTCGATGTCCGCGATGCCATGCAACCGGATGCGCCGCTGCTGAGCGAGACGCGGTTCACGAAGTACCAGCCGGGCGGAAACACCAGCGACACACCAAGCAACATCGCCAGCGTGACCCAGTTCCGCGGGGGCGAGCTGGAGGCAGCGCTCGCCGAAGCGGATGCGGTGGTGGAACGCGAGTTCACCACGAAGATGGTCCACCAGGGCTACATCGAGCCTCAGAACTCCACTGCTAGCTGGAACTCCGACGGGACGGTGACCATCTGGACGAGCACACAGGGCGCCTTCGTTGTCCGGGCGCAGGTGGCGGAGGTGCTGAGGCACCCGATCTCGACCATCAAGGTAATCCCACTCGAAATCGGCGGCGGGTTCGGCGGGAAGATCCCGATCTACCTGGACCCGGTGGCGGCGATCCTTTCGAAGAAGAGCGGCCGCCCGGTGAAGGTTGTGATGGACCGGACGGCGGTGTTCGAGGCGACCGGCCCGACCAGCGGTTCGTACATCAAGGTGAAGATGGCGGCGAAGGGTGACCGCATTACCGCATGCGAGGCCACGCTGGCGTACGAGGCAGGAGCCTACCCGGGCTCGCCGGTGGGGGCGGGCGCGATGTGCATGCTCTCTCCTTATAACGTGGAGAACTTCGCCATCGATGCGTACGACGTCGTGCTGAACAAGCCGAAGGTTTCGGCGTACCGGGCGCCGGGTGCGCCGGCGGCGGCGTTCGCCGTGGAGCAGGTTGTCGATGAGATCGCGAAGTCGCTGGGAAAAGACCCGCTGCAGTTCAGGCTCGCGAACTCCTCGCACGAGGCAACGCGGATGGTGAACGGGATGCCGTTCCCGCGGATCGGCCATGAGGAGTGCGTCCAGCAGGCGCTGGCGCACCCGCATTACAGCGCCCCGATTGAGGGCCCGAACCGTGGTCGCGGTGTGGCGAGCGGATTCTGGTTCAACGCGGGGATGCAGTCATCTGTCGTGGCAGCGGTGAACCCGGACGGGACCATCAACCTCATCGAGGGCTCGACCGACATCGGCGGCACGCGAGCCTCGCTGGCAATGCAGCTGGCCGAAACGCTGGGTATCCCGTACGAAGACGTGCGGCCGACAGTGGCGGACACAGACTCGGTGGGCCACAACGACGTTACAGGCGGGAGCCGCACGACGTTCGCCAGCGGCATGGCGGTTTACCAGGCAGGGATGGACATCCGCCAGCAGATGATCGCCCGGGCCGCGAAGCTCTGGGGCGTCCCGGAGGAGGAAGTCGTCTACGAGGACGCCGAGCTCCGCCACACCAAAGACATGACGAAGCGCCTGACGTTCAAGGAACTGGCGAAGCAGCAGCCGCGAACGGGCGGGCCGCTGCAGGGCAAGGCTTCGTTGGTTGCTCGGGGAGCCGGGCAGGCATTCGGGGTCCACATCGTGGATGTGGAGGTCGACCCGGAGACGGGCAAGGTGACCATCCTGCGCTACACCGCCGTCCAGGACGTGGGCACAGCGATCCATCCTTCGTATGTAGAGGGCCAGATCCAGGGTGGTGTGGTCCAGGGCATCGGTTGGGCGTTGAACGAGGAGTACTACTACAACGAGGACGGCCGGATGGCGAACTCGAGCTTCCTGGACTACCGGATGCCAACTTCGCTCGACCTTCCGTACATCGACACCGTAATCGTCGAAGTGCCGAACCCGGGGCATCCATACGGCGTGCGAGGCGTTGGGGAAGTCCCAATCGTGCCGCCCTTGGCGGCCATCGCCAACGCCATCGCGGAGGCGACCGGCCACCGGTTCACGGACCTGCCGATCTCGCCGCGGCGGATTGTGGAGACGCTCCACAACCTCGAGTAGATGGCCACGGTATACATCCCGGCACCCCTCCGTGACCTTTGCGGAGGGGTGTCTGTTATCCGGGTCGGCGGGGGGACGCTGGACGCGGTGCTCCGCGGGGTCGACGCGAACTGTCCTGGCTTCTACGCGCGCGTCGTGGAGGACGGCAGGGTGCGCCCGGAGATCACGGTCGCGGTAGACGGGGAGGCCGGCGGCTTTGCACTCCACGAGGAGCTGGCACCAGGGGCAGAGGTGACGGTCATCCCGGCCATCGGGGGCGGTAGCGTTGCCGCGGCGCCGGGCTGGGACTAGCCTTCCGGCGTGAAGGCTCCACTTGCCATCGCAGCGGTGGTCATCGTCGTGGCCGGCGCGTGGACGCTGCTCCAGGCACGCAGCGACGCCCCCGACCCGGCCCGCGCACGCGACCGGCTGATGCGGGAGGACCTGGTGGTGGAGTTCTCGGCCCAGGGCTTCGCCGAGGGATACCGGGTGACATGGCTCAAGGACGGTCGCTGGGCGTGGCAGCGTTTGGTGCACGGCGAAGCGGTCGACCTGCTGCTGTTCGACGGTGACCGGCACCTGTTCACGGTTGCTAACGGATGTTATGTAGAGTTGTCAGGAGTTTCGCCGCCCATGCTGCCCGGCCTGACCGTCTCCCGGGAGCTGAACCGGGTGGGGGGGCTCGCGAACGACGGCGCCGGGAGCTACTCGTATGCGCTCGAGGCGGAGGGAGTGGAGGTGACGGAGGTGCTGGGAGAGGTGGGATCGGGCCGGCTGAGGTTCGTGACGAGTGGCAGCTCGCGGACCTGGGCGGGCACATACGAAGTGCGGAGGGCGACGGGGGCCGAGGCGGAGTCGGCACAGCGAGAGATGGAATCCGCGGACCCGTCGCCGTACACGGCGGTGATCGTGCGGGAGCGCGAGCTTGGGAATGTGGCCGGGTCGGCGGTTCACGGGCCATACACCATCGCGATTGCCGACGAGTGCCCCGGCGACCCCATCCAGCTCTGGCCTGCGAGCGTGGGCGGGCAGCACCCAGGGCCGCGAGGCACACCGCCCCAGTTCCGGCTG
>CAYPAZ010000255.1:0-3951 GCA_964408835.1 uncultured Anaerolineaceae bacterium | reverse complement strand
GCTCTGCCGCCGCCACGGCGAGAAGCTCTTCCTCAAAGGAGAGCGCTGCTTCACGCCCAAGTGCCCCTTCGAGCGTCGGCCCAACCCCCCCGGCCCACGCCCCGCCCGCCGGCGGAAGGTTAGCGACCGCGGCCTCCAGCTCCGCGAAAAGCAGCGCGCTCGAGTCACCTACGGTGTCCTCGAAAAGCAGTTCGTTCGCTACTACAAGGAAGCCATCCGGCGCCCCGGCGTCTCCGGCGAAAACCTCGTCCGGCTCCTCGAAACCCGGCTCGATAACGTGGTTTACCGCCTCGGCCTCGCCGATTCGCGCAACCAGGCCCGCCAGGTCGTGCGACATGGCCTCATCTCCCTCAACGGCGGCAAGCTCGATGTCCCCTCCGCCCACGTCAAAGAGGGCGATGTCATCGGCTTCACCGACCGCGGCCGCCGCAGCGAGTATTACAAGATCACCCAGGAGACCATCCGCACAAAAACTCCTCCGTCCTGGCTCTCGCTAGATGCAGCCGCCATGACCGGGAAAGTCATCGGCGTACCAAGCCTGGCCGACGCCGAAACCAAGTTCAACGAAAACGTGATCATCGAGTGGTACTCCCGCTAAATGACCCACTTCACCTCCAGAGAGGCGAGAAAATAGTAATGATGGATTCATTGGAGCTGGTGAGCGAAACCCCCCGGGAAGTCGTCCCTCAGCTCGACGTTCAAGAGGAAAGCGATACCTACGCCCGCATCGTGGCTGAGCCACTCGAGGGTGGCTACGGCATCACCCTCGGTAATGCCCTCCGCCGCGTGCTGCTCAGCTCGCTCGATGGCGCAGCCATAACCTCCGTCCGCATCGACCAGGTCGAGCACGAGTTCTCCACCATCACCGGCATGCAGGAAGACACCACCGAGTTCCTCCTCAACCTCAAAGAGGTGCGGATCAAGGCACTCTCCAACCGCAACGGCACCCTCCTCCTGGATAGCACCGGCCCCGGCGATATCAAAGCCGGCGATATCCAGGTCCCCGCGGACTTCGAAGTCGTCAACCCCGACCTTCACCTCGCCCGGCTCGATTCCGCCAAGGCCCGTCTCAACGTCGAAATGCATGTCGAGCTCGGCAAGGGCTACGTTCCCGCCGGCAGCGTTGAAGGCATGCCCATCGGCGTTATCCCCGTCGACTCGGTCTTCACCCCCATCCGCAAGGTCAACTACCGCATCGAGAAGACCCGCGTCGGCCAGTCCACCGATTACGACCGGCTCATCCTCGAAGTCTGGACCGATGGCAGCCTCGGCGCCGTCGAAGCCGTTGGCCAGGCCGCGGACCTCCTGATCGACCAGTTCGCCCTCTTCGGCACGGTAGGCCGCCCGGTATTCACCACTGGTGGCGGCGTGGCGGGCGTTGGCTCCGCGTCCCCGGGCATGGCCTCCGATCGCTACAACACCCCGATCGAAGACCTCCAACTCTCCGTTCGCGCCTACAACTGCCTCAAGCGGAGCGGCCTCATGACCGTCGGCCAGGTGCTTGAAAAGAGCGAGGACGAACTCCTCGGCCTGCGCAACTTCGGACGCAAGTCCTACGACGAACTCCGTGACCGCCTGATCGAGCTCGGCTACGTCGATGGCAACGAGCCCGGCCTCGTGCCGAAGCTGGGCGCACCCGCTGCCGCTGCGGCTCCCGGCGCTGCCCGCCAGCGCCCGGTCAAAGTAACAACCAGCGCCGTCATCCTCGATGAGGAAGACGAAGAGCAGAGCCTCGGCGCCCTCGGCAAAGCCCTCAAGGAAGCCCTCAAGGAAGTCGGAGATGACGACCTCCTCGGCGCGGACGACGAGGAGTAGCCATGCGCCATCGAGTAGCCGGCCGCCACCTCGGCCGCGATACCGCCCACCGCAAGTCGCTCTACCGGAACCTGGTCACTGACCTCCTCCGGTTCGAGCGAATCACCACCACCGAGGCCAAGGCGAAGGAAATTCGCCCCATGGCCGAACGCATCATTACCCTCGGCAAGCGCGGTGATCTGCACGCCCGCCGCCAGGCCCTCCGCTTCGTCTACGACCCCGGCGTCGTCGAACACCTCTTCGACTCCATCGCCCCCCGCATGGCCGATCGCCCCGGCGGCTACCTCCGCATCACCAAGCTCGAGCCCCGCAAAGGCGACGGCGCCCGCATGGCGACCATCGAGCTCATTGACTACGTCGACGCCCCGCCCACTTCCCGGCCCGAGCGGTCCACAGCGGCCCCTGCCGGCACCATGGCCACGGCTGCCCCCGCCGCCCTCCCCGAAGACGAAGAAGACCTCGCCGTCGCCGAAGCCCTCGTCGAAGACGATGTCCTCGAAGCCGAGGACGACGCCGAAGGCGAAGCCGCTGACCCCGCGCCGGACGGCGAAGAGACTGTGGCCGAGGCCCCTGCCGAGGTAGAGGCCGAAGCTGAGGTCGAGCCCACCAACGAAGCCGAAGAACCAGCCGTCGAGGCCGTCGAGGCTTCCGAGGCTGAGGACGACGCCGCCCCGGAGGACGGCGAAACAAAGGAAAGCTAGCCCGGTGACCGCGACTCGTTTCGCGGCCACCGTCAGCTATGACGGCACGGACTTCGCTGGGTCCCAAATCCAGCCGAATGGCCGCACCGTCCAGGAAGAATTGGAACGCGCGGCGGGCGTCCTCTTTGGGGGCCCGGTGCGCGTTTCGCTGGCCGGCCGCACCGATAGCGGTGTTCACGCCTGGGGCCAGGTAGCCGCCTTCACCGCGGAAACGCAGCTGGAGGCAAAGACCGTCGGGAGGGCGCTCAACGCCCACCTGCCGGGAGATGTCGCAGTCCGCGATGTCCGTCCCGTCCCCGCGGATTTCGACCCGCGGAGATGGGCCCGGAAGCGTGGGTACCGCTACACCATCACCATTGGTGAAGATCGGTACCCACTGCTGGCGCGGACCGCGTGGCACGCCGGCGAACGTCTCAACCTCGAGGCGATGAGCCGGGCAGCTGCTACCGTGCTCGGAAGCCACGACTTCCGAGCCGCGGCCGGGGCCCTCGAACCCCACCGCGGCCCGGTCCGGAATGTGGCCCGCGCCGAATGGCGGCATGAAGGCTGCGAAGCCTTCTTGAATATCGAAGCAGACGAGATTCTGCCGCACATGGTCCGCATGCTTGTCGGCGCTATGGTGCGGGTAGGCCGCGAGGCTATGACACTGGAGGAGTTCGTCCACCTGCTACATCAGGCCGAGCCCGGCACACTGGGCCCGGCCGCCCCACCCCAGGGCCTCTGCCTGCAGCGTGTGTGGTACGACGAGGGATATCTATCGTGAACGGAACCGTCCGCTTGAAAGCGTCGCAGATCACCAAGGATTGGCGCGTCATCGACGCCGCCGGCCGGCCCCTTGGCCGCGTCGCCAGCGAAGCCGCGGCCCTCCTGCGTGGCAAACACAAGCCCACCTTCGAACCCCACCTCGATGGCGGCGACTACGTCATCATCGTCAACGCCTCGAAGGTCGTCCTCACCGGGCGCAAAGCCGAACAACGCAAGTTCTACCGCCACTCTGGCTACCCGGGCGGCCTCAAGAGCCGCACCTGGGAAGAGCAGTTCGGCCGCCACCCCGACCGCGTCCTCGAAAAGAGCGTCTGGGGCATGCTGCCTAAGGGCACCCTCGGCGAACAGATGCTCAAGCATCTCAAGGTCTACAAAGGTCCCGACCACCCCCACCAGTCGCAGATCATCGGCTCCGAACGCGCCGTCGCCGACGAGCGCAATCGCCGGGCGACCGGTCCCCGCCGCCACGACGCCGATGACAGCGGCTGGCCCGAACCCCATCGTCGAGAATCCTCCCGGCGTCAGGAATGAATCGGGGGAGTCGACCGGATACTGCTGCGCGACGCCGTTCTTGTTCCACCCGACGTCGGTCACCAGGATCGCGTCGGGGATCGCATGACGGAGGTCGGCCAGGATCCGTTCCGGCAGCAGTGGGAATTCGGCCGACGCA
>CAYPAZ010000254.1:0-3966 GCA_964408835.1 uncultured Anaerolineaceae bacterium | reverse complement strand
TGAAGGCCGGGAGCCGGACGGCGGGGCGCTCGCAGAGCTGAACGCAGCGCTCTAGCGTGCGCTCGCCCATCGCCGCCTCACCGTCACCTCCGATGGCTTCAACCTTGGCTGGGCCGAGTCAACCGCGCTCGACCGGCCGCTCTGGCCAGTGGTGGACGCCGCCGCCGCCCTCCTCGCCTCGGAGGAGCTGGACCGCGTCCGTGCGTGCGGTGGGGATCCCTGCAACTGGCTCTTCCTCGATACCAGCCGCAACCGTTCCCGGCGCTGGTGCGATATGTCCTCATGCGGCAATCGGGCCAAGGCGCGCCGCTTCTACGCCCGTCAGAAGGACCTCGCATAACTGCGCTGCAACCCAACTGAGAGCCTGCCTCGCAGTTCATTGACTCCCGGTTGAGGCCGGGCGCGCCACCGTGGCAACCAGACTTGGACGCAAAGGGGGCTCCCATGGTGACACTCGGCTACTCACTCTCAAGCGAAGAACTCGGCCCAACAGAGCTCGTCGAGACCGCTCGCCTTGCGGAAGAAGCCGGGTTCGAAGCCCTGACCATCTCCGACCACTACCACCCATGGGTGCCGTCGCAGGGCCACAGCCCCTTCGTCTGGGCCGTCATCGGCGGCATCGCGGCCGTCACCGAGCGCATCAGCGTGATGACCGCCGTCACCTGTCCGACAATGCGCATCCACCCCGCGATCATCGCCCAGGCCGCCGCGACTGCCGCCACCATGCTCCCCCGCCGATTCACGCTCGGCCTGGGAAGCGGCGAAGCGCTCAACGAACTCGTGCTTGGCGACGCCTGGCCCCGCTCCGCGACGCGCATCCGGATGCTCGAAGAAGCCATCGAAATCATGCGCGAACTCTGGACCGGCGAGGAAGTCGAATTCGAAGGCGAGTTCTACAACGTGCGGGCTGCCCGGCTGTTCACTCTGCCGGACGCACCCATCGAGGTCGCCGTCGCCGCTACCGGCCCGATGTCCGCGACCCTCGCCGGCCGGAACGACGGCCTTGTCACCATGTGGCCCGGCCGCGACCTCGTCGAAACCTTCGAGGAAGCGGGCGGCCGCGGCAAACCGAAGCACGTCGGGATCACGGTCTGCTGGGACCCCTCGCCCGAGGCCGCTCGCGAGCTCATTCGCGAACGTTGGCCAACCTCCCCGCTCTCCGGCCGCATCCATAGCGACCTCCCAACCCCTGCCCACTACGAGCAGGTGCTTGAGCTCGTCCCCGACGAAGAGAAGACCTCAGCCGTCCCCCACGGCAATTCGCCCGATGCGTTCATCGAATCCTTCCGGGAATGCATCGAAGCCGGGTTCACCCACGTCTACGTCCACCAGATCGGGCCGCGGCAGGCAGAATTCCTTCGCTTCTGGAACGAAGAACTCCGCCCCGAAGTCGAGCGCACAGCCGTCCCCTCTGGCGTCGCCTGACTCTCAGCTCAGCGCGGGGATGACCTCGCTCGACCACGCCTGCAACGCGTCCCAATCGACCGGTGGCCGGATCGCGATATTGACCCGCGCTGCTCCCGCCTCGGCGTACCGTCCCACCAGGTCCTTCGCTTGCTCGGGCAGCCCCACCACAACTCCGCGCGACCTCATCGCCTCCGAAGCCGGCCCCCACGTATCGCGAAAGTGCTTCTCCGCCGCCTCGACGCGCGCTGCCGATGCGGCCATATGGAAGCTCAGGTTCACGTTCCGCTCGATTGTAGCGGGGTCCCGACCCTCTTTCTCGCACCATCCATCCAGCACCCCCTGGAGCCTGCCGAACTCCTCCGGAGAGGTGTAGGGGGTGTTCCACCCGTCCGCGTGCCGGGCCGCGATGCGCAATGTCCGCTTCTCGCCGTTGCCGCCGATCCATATCCGCGGGTGCTCCTGGACAGGTTTCGGGTTGCAGGCCGCGCTCTCGAGCCGGTAGTACGTACCTTCGAAGTTCGAACGCTCCTCGGTCGTAAGTTTCCGCACGACCTGCACGCCCTCCTCAAGCATGTCCATCCGCTGCCCGATCGGCAGGAAGGGGATCCCGTATGCCCGGTACTCGGGCTCGTGCCAGCCGGCCCCGAGGCCGATCTCCAACCGTCCGCTGCTCAGGTGGTCGATGGTCGTCAGCGCATTCGCGAGCACTGCCGGGTGCCTGTAGTTCATTCCCAGCACAAGTACGCCGATGCGCACGTTCCTGGTCTCGCAGGCCATGGCCGCCATGCAGGTGGTCGCCTCGAAGCACGACCCGTTCCCGTCCACCGGGGGCGCTTCGTAGAAGTGGTCCCACACGTCGACCCAGTCGAACCCGGACGTATCCGCCCACGTCCAGAGTCGTCGGAGCTCTTCCATCGCGATGTTCTGCTGACCGATGTGCAGTCCGAACTTCATAGCCACCTCCGTACCGCGGTCACGATACGGGAGCCGCGAGTTCCGCGGGCCTGTCTACTCCCACCGCGGCCTGAAGTCCGCCGGGATGCCGAGGTGCGTCCTGGCGATCACCGCCAGCCTGGATTAGCTGCCGTCCGCGGCGAACTGGCCGAATTGGCGCCCGTAGTGCAGGAGTGGCTCGCCATCCTCCGTGACTGCCTTCGTCACTTCGCCCACCAGGATGACGTGGTCACCGCCCTCGACCCGCTCGTGCATCATGCACTCCACCCGCGCGATCGCCCCGTCCACCAGCGGCACGCCCGACTCGCCCGGGCTCGTGTCCGCAACGCCGAACTTGTCCGCACCCCGGGTCGCGAACCGCATGGCGATCGCGTCCTGGCCGTGCCGGAGAATGCTCACGCCGAATGTATCCGCGTGCTGGAATGCCTCGAAGCACTCCGCTCGCCGGTCGAGACAGACGAGGATGAGCGGCGGGTCGAGCGAGAGCGACGAAAACGCGCTGGCGGTGAACCCCACCGGCGTGCCGTCCGGGGCATGCGCAGTGACCACCGTCACGCCACTTGCGAACTTCGACATCGCGTTCCGGAAGTCGGTCGGGTCAAGGGCGGGAACGGTCATGCCAGGTCCTCTCAGCGGGGTTGGCCCGACGGTACGGGAGTCAGGCGCCAACCTCAACCGGCTGTTGCTGGGGCGTCCAGTGGTCGGGCTGGTCTGCCCAGATGTCCTTCAGGTACGGCATGACCTCCGTGGCGAAGAGGTGCGTGCTCTTGTTCGTCAGCTCTTCGTTCAGGTTGCCCACCTGGAACATCGTGATCAGCTGGCCGATGCGCAGCGTCTTCACCAGCTCTTCGAGCTTCGCCCGCACCGTCGCAGGGCTCCCGGCGATGACGTTGCCGTTCTCCACGTACTCCCGGAACGTCATCACACCGCTCTTCGAAGCTGCAGCCGCCTGGGCGTCGTTGCCGCGCTCGCTCACCCGGGCGCCGCGCGCCGCAAGTTCAGCAGCGTGCTTCATCGAGCGCGGGCTCTGGTACCCCGGAGCCGTCACGTACTTTCGTGCGACCTTGTTCCCGAACCGGTAGAAATACTCGACACCCTCGGCATAATCCTTCTCGGCCTGCGCATCGGTCTCGGAGACGCAGACGATCTGCGTGAATGCGAACCGGTGTGGGTTCATGTCGCCGCCGGCCTGGTCCACGTAGTCCCAGTAGCTCTCGACCACCGGCTTAGCCTTGTTGAGCCCCGAAAACGACAGGTGGCCATAGCAGTAGTTGTACTTGTTGGTCAGCTCCCACGTTTCCACGCTCCCGCCGCCCGGGACCCAGATCGGCGGGCGCTCCTGGACTGGCTTCGGCCACACGTTCACATAACGAAGCTTGTTGTAGCGGCCGTTGAACGTGAAGGGTTCCTGCTCCGACCACGACCGCAGGATCAGGTCATGCGCCTCCTGCCAGCGGTCCCGCAGCTGTGCCGGCGGCATCCCGTAGCAGTAGGCAGCGTCCATCGGTGTCCCCAGGACCAGCCCGGCGATCACCCGGCCGCCCGAGAGTACGTCGATCATCGCCATCTCTTCCGCCACTCGCGTCGGCGGGTTATAGAGCACGA
>CAYPAZ010000253.1:0-3970 GCA_964408835.1 uncultured Anaerolineaceae bacterium | reverse complement strand
GCGCTGACGCGCCTCTGGCTTAAGGGCTTCCAGAAGTAGTGCGGGGCGGGGAGCGAGGCGCTACGCTTCGCGGATGGTAGAGAAGCGCCCGGACGAACTGCTCCTGGGCGAGCTAACGGACCAACTCGATCGGACTCGCCGGCTGCTCACGCAGAGCCCCGACGCCGTAGCTCGGGACGCGCTGGAGCGTGCGGCGGACGACGACGGGGAAGCCGAGCGGCGTATCGCGGCGAGGCTCGCAGACCGCCGGCCCGTGGCTCACCCGGAAGCATTCGCGGAGGCCCACCGGCTCGTGGTTCATGGGATCGAAGTGCTGGACGCAGAGGGCAGCCGGGACCCCGAAATCCGGGGGTTCTGGTTGGCGACACCGGCGGTGAGGTTCCTGGTGCGGTTCGTGGCCGAGTACCTTGTGGCCTCGTACGCGAGGACCGTGGTGACGCGGCTGCATCAGCTCTATCTGCGGCGCGAGGCGAAGAGCGAGCCGGGCACGGCTGAGCGGAGGCTCCTGGCGGCAGCGAGGGTGGAGGCCGGCAGGCTCACCACAACCTACAGCGGGCGCGGACGGGCCGGGTTGTTCCTGCTGGCCGGGGGCGCATTGATCCCGGCATTGGCTTCCGGATTCAACCTGTTCGGGTCGATCCCTCTCTCTGGTGCGTTCCTGTTCGTCGTGCTCGTATCGGCGGTGCCGGTTTCGTTCCTGGGGTCATTCGTCACCATCCGGGGGGCGGCGCTGGCCCACCGGAGGTCGCGGTTGATCCTTTCGGGTCCGCTAGCGGCGCTATGGGAGGCGGTGGGAAACGCCGGGGAGCCGCCCCGCGACCGTTCGGAGCTCTTCGCGGCGGTGGGAGTGGGGTTGACCGCGCTCTTCTGGCTGGCGTTGCCGGCGGCGGTGCTGGTTGGGATCCTGGTTTACGGCTAGGGGCAAGGTGTCTTTTCGGCGCGGCGCTACAATGACGTTCTGCGCACGCTTCCTCGCTGGAGAGCCAGGTGACCGGTCCGAATCTATCCCCCGCCGCGGAACGGGCTTCTGAAGCCCTGGCGGCCGTGCGCGCTGAAGTCCACCGGGTTGTGGTTGGCCAGGACGAACTGATCGACCGGCTGCTCATCGGGTTGTTGTGCCGGGGACATGTCCTGATTGAGGGCGTGCCGGGGCTGGCGAAGACGCTGACGGTGAGCACCCTGGCGCAGACGCTGCAGGTCGAGTTCGTGCGGCTCCAGTTCACGCCGGACCTGTTGCCGGCCGACCTCGTGGGCACGGAGATCTTCCAGCCGGGGGAGTCGGCATTCGCGGTCCGGCGGGGTCCCCTGTTTTCGAACCTGGTCCTGGCGGACGAGGTGAACCGCGCGCCGGCGAAGGTGCAATCTGCGCTGCTTGAGGCGATGCAGGAGCGGCAGATATCGATCGGCGGGCAGACGTATTCCCTCGAGGAGCCGTTCATCGTGATCGCGACTCAGAACCCGATCGAGCAGGAAGGAACGTATCCGTTGCCGGAGGCACAGCTGGACCGGTTCCTGCTGAAGGCGCGCGTGACTTACCCGTCGCGGCAGGAAGAGCGGGAGGTGCTGGACATGAGCCTGGATCGCGGGTTCCCTGACGCACGTGCGGTGGCATCGAGGGAAGACATCGCGGCGGCGGCGGCGGCGGTGGCGGAGGTAGTCGTGGACGAGAGCCTGAGGGGTTACATCATGAGCATCGTGCAGGCGACCCGCCGCCCGGCGGCGTACCAGCTGCCGGAGCTTGAGTCTCTGATCGCGTATGGAGCATCGCCAAGGGCAACGGTGGCGCTGGCGCAGGCGGCGCGCGCGAACGCCCTGCTAGACGGGCGGGCCTACACTACGCCGGACGACATCAAGGCGCTCGCACGCGACGTGCTTCGCCATCGCATTGTGACCACGTACGAGGCGGAGGCGGAGGAGTTGACGACCGACGACCTCATCGACCGGGTCCTTGACAGCGTGGACGTCCCCTGAGGTCTATGAGATGGCATTTCTGCGCAGGGTGGGGCGCCGGGGGTATGCGGAGCGCGTAGCGCACGGCGGGAGGCGCGAGGGTCCCGGAGGGATCCCGCCGGAATTGCTGGAGCGCGTGAGGGCGATCGAGATCAAGGCTCGGAAGCTGGTCGACAGTCTGTTCCTCGGAGAGTACCACGCGATGTTTCGCGGGCAGGGGCTGGAGTTCGACGAGCTGAGGCCGTACACGCCGGGCGACGATGTCCGTTCAATCGACTGGAAGACGCTGGCGAGAACCGGGCGGCCATTCGTGCGGAGGTACCGGGAGGATCGGGACCTGACGGTGATGTTCGTGGTGGACGTAAGCGGCTCGCAATTCGCCGGGGCGCAGGAGCGGACGAAAGCGGACCTGGCCGCGGAGCTCTGCGCGGTACTGGCGATTGCTGCCATCCGGAACAAAGACCGGGTGGGGTTGTTGCTGTTCGCGGGAGAGCCCGAACGGTACGTGCGGCCGGGAACCGACAGGCTGCACGTACTGCGCGTGGTGCGGGAAGTGTTGTGGGCACAGCCGAAGACGCGTGGAACGGACATCGGCGCTGCGCTGGAGTACGCGACTTCGGTGCACAAGAAGCGGGCGACGCTGTTCCTCATCTCGGACTTCCTCGCGGAGGGATTCGCGAGGCAGCTGCGGGCGGCGAGGCGACGGCACGAGATCGTCGCGATCCGGGTGCGGGAGGAGATCGATGAGCGCCTGCCGGATGCAGGCATGATCCGCCTGAGCGATTCGGAGTCCGGTGGAGGGCAGTACGTGGACACGGGCGACAGGAGGGTGCGGGAGGCCTACGCGCGCAGGGTGCAACAGATGGACGCGGAACGGAGAAGGCTCTTCGGGGAGGTGGGAATCGACGAGATTGCGGTGGAGGTTGGGAAGGACTATGTGCCTGCGTTGCTGCGGTTCTTCCAGCGGCGGGCAGTGGCGGTACGGGCAGGATGAAGCTGGCAAGCACGCTCGCCGCCAGCGTTCTCGTCGTGGCAGTGGCCACAACGGCCTGGACACAGCAGCCAGGCGACTCCGTCACCGTGTCCCAGCCCACCGGGCTGGTAGGTGAGCAAGTGTTGCTGACGCTGGAGGTGGTCACCGCGGCCGGGGCGATCGTGGAGGTCGACCCCTCGAACGACGCTTGGGGCGGGTTGGAGGTCATCCGAGTGCAGAGGGCCGAGACAACGGTTGCGGGCGAGACCGCGCTGCACCGGCTCGAGGTGGTGGTGGCGGGTTTTGGGCTGGGGCCCCTGCGCGCCCAGCCGGTGGTTAACATCCTCGAGGGCACGGCATTCACACAACGGACGCTGCCGGCGGTGGAGTTCGAGGTGATCGCCAGCCTGGCGCCGGGCGCACCCCTCGAACTGACGCCCCTCGCGACGCCGGTGGCCATTGGTGGCGGCGAGTCGCCTCTGCTGTTGCCCGCGATGATCGCGGGCGCAGGGGGCGCAGCGCTGGCCGTGGCTGGAGCCGGGTGGCTCCTGTTGGGGCGGGTGCTTCGACGCAGGACGGAAGAGGCAGGCGTGGTGGAGGCGCCACCGCTCCCCGAGCTGGGCCTGGCGGTGGAGTTGCTCGAAGCGGACCCGGTGGGGGCGTACCGGACGATGGCAGCGACTGTGCGGGCGGCGCTGGCCGAGCGCTATCGCTTCCCGGCGCGCGCGCTTACCACCCGTGAGCTTCAGCGACGGATGGAGGACGCGGGGGTGGATCGGTGGGAGGCGCGGTTGGTAGCGGGGCTCCTGCAGGAGTGCGATTCGGTGGTGTACGCGGGGTACCGGCCGGCTGCGGAACGTCGGCAGTCGGACCTCACGATGGCGCGGGAGATCCTGGAGGCGGCACTGTGAGCGACTTCGAGTTCCGGGATGCAGAGGCACTGGCACTGCTAGTGCTGGTGGTGCCGGTTGCCTGGCTTGCGTGGCGGCGCCGGCCGGGATCGTTCGCGCTGCCTTCAGGGGCGGCGCTGGAGAGCGGGCGGAGGAC